>NZ_JAXVAE010000057.1:0-80104 GCF_037460745.1 Hallella sp.
AAATATCAAATATATAACTATAGTTAAGCGATTAATATCGCATCACTAGTAATAACAGATAATAAGAACCTAGTGAAAAATAAAATCCTGCTCACAGAAACAGACTGGGAAGAGTTGGCTTTATTTTTAAACAATGTAGACAACAATTTTGTCAATAGGCTGACAACCCAATTTCCCAATTTGAAGAGGGCGGATGTCCGGCTTATGATCTTGCTAAGATTAAAGGCATCATTGAAAATCATGGCAGACATCTATTCTATAAGCGTAAAAGGTATCAAGCAAAAATTATACTTGTATAAATCTAAAGTCGGCATCGAGGGTGAAAACTTGTCTTTGAGAGATTTCATCGAGAATTTCTAAGGTCTAAAACCATAAAATTAGACAATTTCGTTTCTCATGGCTAGCAAACAAACCTGTAAACATCTGTCAAACAATCAAATACAAGTTTTTCACGAATTGTAATTTTAGGCCCAACTTATTTTGAGCTTATTGTTTTATTTGCTTCTTTTGCAACGAAGAACTTTAATTTAAAGGAGACACATATGAGAAAGTTGTTAATGCTAATCATTTTAGGTATCATTGCAATGCCTAGCATGTCAACAGGTATTGACATTAAAAGGGAACAGGTGCTTCAGCATTCTGGTATGCGTATGCCATCTGCTGAAAAAATTTTAGCAGACTATTCCAACCATGAAATAACAATTCATATTAGCCATTATTCTGGAATTGTCAAAGCTTATGTTTTAGATGCCAAAGGTGAGGTTATGACATCCAATAAATGTAACATCTCTGATGCAGGGAATCTTTTGCTGAATTTGCCACAAAACTCTTTGGGAGCCTATACTTTGCGAGTGATAACGGATTCAAATATTTATTATGGACAATTCTATATTGTAAACTAAAGATTATGCGAAAGTATACCACATTAGTAGCTGGCGGAGCCGGATTTGTAGGTTCCCATTTATGCCATAGGCTTCTTGCAGATGGCAAAAGGGTTGTCTGTATTGATAACCTTTCCACTGGTCAGGCGACTAACATCGAGGCGCTGCAAGCAAATCCTTCGTTTGACTTCATTCTACATGATGTGGTCAAGCCTTTGCATGTCGATTATGCTGTAGATGAGATTTACAGCCTCGCCTGCCCAGCCTCCCCCATACATTATCAAAAGGATCCTGTAAAAACCTTCAAGACAAGCATCATTGGAAGCATCAATCTTTTGGAACTTGCACGAGAAAATCATGCACGCATTTTACTTGCCTCAACCAGTGAGGTGTATGGAAATGCATTAGAAACGCCTCAACGCGAAAGCTATTATGGGAATGTCACCCCTAATGGGCCACGGAGTTGTTACGACGAGGGCAAACGAGGCGCAGAAACTCTATTCTGTGACTACCATCGTAAATATGGACTTGACACAAAGATTGTGCGAATATTCAACACTTATGGCCCTTTGATGCGCGTGGACGACGGACGCGTTGTGCCCACATTTATCTCGCAAGCCTTAAAAGGTGAAAGCCTGACAATTTATGGGGATGGAGCACAAACTCGTTCACTCATGTATATAGATGACTTGATAGAGGGATTAGTCAAAACCATGGCCTGCAGTTGCTGCTATGCGCCTTTAAACCTTGGCAATCCTGATGAAAGAACCATCAGAAATCTGGCGGAAAGAATCCTGCAACTCACTCATTCTTCTTCCACCCTTACCTATCAGCCACGCCCTGAGAATGACCCCATTAGAAGATGTCCAGATATATCTCGAGCTCAACGCCTACTTGATGGATGGCATCCAAAAATCTCATTGGATGAAGGACTCCATAAAACTATAACCCATTTTAAATCATTGGTATAACATAGAAAGAAAGAGCATGAAGGACATAATTATTTGGCAGACCTATCATGATGACGCCCAAATAGAGCAGTTTCATCTGAAAGAGACAGGCACCATTCATCTTTTTAAAGGCAATGACACAAATGTGGATGGCGAGAATATCAACCATCTAAACAAGTTCTATTCAGAACTTGTCACCCTTTATTGGGTATGGAAGAACAATGTGAAAAGCGAGACCGTCGGTTTTTGCCATTACAGGCGTGTGTTCAGCAATATCTTGGATTTAGAGCCAGGAAATTGCCAAGTGCTGTATGTCAACATGCGCATTGATCTCAAATCACACTATAAGGAGGCCCACAATTATCAAGACTTTGACGACATCGTTGACATACTCAACGAAAAATATGGAAAGGGGAACAAATACTCCAAGTATTTGTTAGAAGGCGACATGTTTATACCTTATTGTTGCTTCATCATGCATTGGGATGACTTTCAGCGCTTGTGCGGATTTCTCTTCCCGATATTGTTTGCTTTCGACAGCATGCATCACCTTGACTTCACATACGACAACTACATGGAAAAGGCACGTAAGGACTTTCGTTACGACGATGTGGATTACCAATGTCGCGCCATGTCTTTCTTGGCCGAACGGCTGATCAGTTGCTGGCTCTTTAATGAAATGAAAGTCCTTTGTCTAACTGAAATATAAGCGTATGGCACTGATTGAAGATTTTCTCCATCCCAAGAACAATGTAGAGGAAGTGTCTTCCTTGATTTGTGATCTCCTAAATCTGAAGCTTACAAAAGACACGCTATGCCGTCATCTTCAGAACCACCCATTCTATCCAAGCATGCTTGCCATTCATGACGTCTTTGAAGAGTTCGGCATCGTATCGGAAGCATATAAACTGGAACCGTTCGAAAGAATATTGGATATCAAAGAGCCATTCTTATTGCAAGTCAAAACAGAAAAAGAAAACGGGAATACATTTTTTGCACTTGTGTATGGAAACGATGGGGAAACAGCTGATTGGTTCAATCCTATCAGCCACAGGCGCGAATGCATTTCTTTTATTGACTTGAAGAAAAAGAGCACAAATTATGCCATGTTATTCTCTGCCTCGCCAAAAGCAGGCGACAAAATCTTTGTCTCACACTGGAGAAAAGAGACTTTGCAGAAGTTGGGCGAGTACGTTTACGTTGCTTTCCTGCCTATATGCTTAATCCTTATCGCCATTTATAGGATACTATCGGGTACGTTAAACCTCTATTCATTTCTATATGCCACACTGTTGCTTGTAGGGTGCATAGTATGTGGCCTTTTGCTGATGCACGAGTATAATGCCTACAATCCTGTAGTGAGAAGTGTGTGTGGAGGAGGCCGGAAAATGAATTGCGATGCCGTTCTGTCTTCACCAGGTTCTGCCATCGCTGGCATTCCTTGGTCTGTAATTGGAGGGGCTTATTTCCTTGGTTCCTTGATTTTCATCCTTGAATCTTGTCTTGACATAATGGCTTTTACAGCCTTGAGTAATATAAATCTTTTGACTTTGCCCTATACTGGCTACTCACTTTATTATCAGAAAGTAGTTGTCAAGCAATGGTGCCCCTTGTGTCTTTCAGTCTTGGCGATTACTTGGTGTTTGTTTGTCATTTCACTTATTGGCGGAGCGTTTTCCTTCTCTGTCCTTCAATTATTGCCCTCTTTTATCTGTTTCGTTGTAAGCATGTCCATATCAGCTTTGCTAACGTACATGATTTGGCGTCAAGGGATTATGTCCAGGAAACTCGAAAACTCAGCAGTATCTTATAGGACAATCAAATATAATACAGGTACATTTGAAGCATTATTACAGAAAGAAAAGAAGGTGAAAGTGCCAGTAGATGGTTATGGCCTCATATTGGGCAATCCCGAAGGTTCTGTCCACATCATAGAAGCATGTAATCCATTTTGCGGGCATTGCGGCATAGTCCACGAAGTGCTCAGCAAACTCATGGAGGGAAACTCCAATATTTGTTTGCAGATTATGTTTGTCATAGGGCCTGATGACACTGGTTACGATCAGACACCGATAGATATGTTCCTCACCTTGTCAAAGGAGGGCAAAAACATGACCTCGGCCCTTACAGATTGGTATGCGCAGGCCACAAAAGATGCGGCCGTGTTTGGCAGGGAGCATGCAGTCAAGATGCGCAGGAATAAAGAAAATGATGAAGAAGCCAGGAAGATGACCGACTTCTGTAAATCGATGGAGATCACTCACACTCCAACATTCTTCATAAATGGGCATGAATTGCCCAACCTGTATCATGTTGGAGACTTGAAGTATTTTGTATAACTAAAACTTAATGATCATGAAGAAGTTTAAATTCGTTCACTCGGATTTCAGCGAATCCTTATCGCGCGAACAGCTCAAGATGATTCTTGGAGGCGGTAGCGGATCTCAACATTCAAGCTCCGTTAAAGATTGTCCTAGCGTTTTTGGCGGGAATTGTTCACAAATCGGGCAAAGTTGTTGGTACAAGGTTGGTGATGTCAACAAATACCTAGGCCATTGCAACTGGATGCCTACGGGTATTGGGGCCAGCATGTTATGCTGGGGAGGAAGTTCTGGAAGGACAAGATGCAAATAGCCTTAGGCTTATCCGCCTTTCCACAATTTCATCAAGTAAAATCAACCCCTTTAAGTGTGATAGCTATGAATGGAAGAATTAGACTCTTGACCATGGCGTTATTCATGATGGTCAGTTGTGCCGTCTTTGCCCAAAAGAATTTCAGCATATCTGGCTATGTCACAGACAACCTATCAGGGAAGCCCCTCGAATCCAAGGTTTTTCTGATGACCGAAGACAGCACCGTCGTTGACACGATGACCACCCAGACGATGTATGGAAGTTTCGGCGAGTTGGCATTTTATAACATGAAGGCCCTATCGAAGGGCAAATATATTGTCCGCGTGACCAAAACGGGGTATGTGGATGGCTATGCCCACTGCAACATCTGGAGCAACCGACAGTCGCAGGTGTGGGTAAACGAGGTCCGTCTGGTCAAGATCATGCCCACCCAAAACTTGCCAGGAGTGACGGTGAGGGCCACAAAGGTGAAGATGGTGATGCGCGGCGACACCATCATCTACAATGCCGATGCCTTCAACCTGGCCGACGGATCGATGCTCGACGCCCTCATCAGCCGGTTGCCTGGCACGACGCTGACACGTGACGGACAGATCTTCGTGCACGGGAAGAAGGTGGAGAGCATGCTTATCAACGGGCGCGACTTCTTCGCGGGCAACCTAGAGATAGCCCTACAAAACTTGCCTGCTTACATCGTGGACAAAGTGAAAGTGTACAACCGGTCGGGGTGGGCTTCACGGGTCACGGGCCTTGACAAGGGCGACAAGGAGATCGTGATGGATGTGGCCCTCAAGCGCGAATACGCCAAGAACTACATCGGAAACTTGGAGGGGGGATGGGCACCGCACATCGCTGGATAGCCCGTGGCCTCGGTCTCAAATTCTCTGACAAGGAGCAGGTGGTGGGCTTCTTCAACATGAACAACCTCAACAACACCGACCGTAGCGACATTGGCGGCAAGTGGTCGTCGGACGACATCGCAAGCGGGCTCGTGGCCACAAAGACAGCAGGCATTTCCTACCAAAACTACCTACATGGACAGTTTAGCCAGCTCAGCGGCGACCTGTCTTACACCCACACGGGAGTGGACAACGAGGAGCGAAATGCCACACAGACCTTCCTGCCCATGGGCGACGCTTGGTCTACGCGCGTGTCGAAGGGTACCCAAAAGAGTGACCTGCTGAAAGGAAACTTCAGCGTGGGCTTGGGCGCCAAGAACCTGAACATCAGAAACCAGGCGGACTTCTCTTACGTGGACAAGAAAGGATGGGGCAACGACGTGTCGCAGACCAGCGACTCGTTGTCCACACTCAACCGCATGCTGCTGAGCAACAGTGACGAGGCACACGACTTCAACCTCAACTTCAGCACCAGTTATACCTATTACATCCTCAAGATGGACATATTGCACTGGGGCTTCAACATGAGCTACAACAATCTCTCGCAAAAGCAATACTCACTCTACGACGTGAACTTCCTCAACAGCGACAGCCCGCGCGACTATCGCAACAACTATATCACATCACCCAACCGCGACCTCAAGATAGGCGCCAACCTGGGGTATGACTATTCCCTACACGCAGGCACGCTGTCGCTCAGCTACCAATACCAATATGCCTACAACAAGGCGGAGAACATGCTCTACCGCCTCGACAAGCTTGCCGGACGCGACAGCTCTCGCTTCGACATGCTCCCGTCGGCCACAGATGCCATGGCCAGCGTGTTGGACGAGGGCAACAGCTACACCTTTCACGAATATACCAACGAGCACACCCTTACACCCTCTTTCAGCAAGTCAAACATTGGCAGCAACTCAGGATTTGTCATCGCCGTCCCATTGCGTGTGGTCAACAGCAATCTCTATTATGAGCGCCAGGGACGCCACGACGTGTTCAAGAACAGGTTATTCGTGGAACCTCGATTATCTGTGTGGAACCACAATTATCTCGACTGGCGCATAGACGCCTCCATGCATTCAGCCCTACCCAACCTCACCTCCATGGTGGACTATCGCGATGACTCCAATCCGCTGTACGTCCGCTTGGGCAACGGCAAGCTGAAGGATATCCACCTGTATGATGTGTCGCTGTCGCTGAATCGCCAGGGCGAACGGCAGAAGATCTTTGATGCCCGTCTCGACTTCCACCAGACCGACCACGCCGTGGCCTATGCCCTCACCTTCGATAAGCAGGCTGGTCGATCGACGACAAAACCTGTCAGCGTCAATGGCAACTGGAATGCAGGCCTGGGCACTGAATACACGGCGGCCCTGGACAGTGCGCAACGGTGGATGATCTCCAACCGCCTCAACGTGAGATACAACCACAATGTCGACATGGCCACCGTGGAGGGGATGACTATCAGCCAGCGAAGCATCGTGAACAACTGGACCATGGGCGATGACGTAAGCTTGAATTTCCGTCCCAGCGACGGCTATGAGTTCACCCTTTATGGCGGAGGCAACTATTACTTGATCTACAGTCAGCGCACAGGCTTCGCAGACATCAATGCCGGTGATTATCATGTGGGCCTCAATGCCTTCGTCTCGTTGCCCTGCCACTTCCAGCTCAGCACCGACATGACGATGTATGCGCGTCGCGGCTACCAGCAAAACGAGATGAACACCACCGATTGGGTGTGGAACGCCGAACTAACCCGCAGTTTCGTCAAGGGCCACCTAATGGCCAAGCTCCAGGGCTTCGACATCCTCCGCCAGCTGTCCACCACCTCCTACGCCGTCAACGCCCAGGGCCGCACCGAGACCTGGCACAACAGCATTCCACGCTACGCCATGCTCTCGCTCTCCTGGCGATTCAATGTCAACCCGAAGAAGAAGAACGCTGAAGAATGAAGAGACTGACATTTATCTTGCCCATACGAGTAGACTCCATAATAAGATTGGAAAACTTACTGGCGGTCATAGACTTTCTAAAGTCGACATCCGCACAAATCCTTATCATAGAGGCAAGCACCTGCTATGGCTATGAGATCCGGAAGATGCTCCCGCGCGGTAAGGAACTGAAGTTTACTCATATAGAGGATGATGACCCCGTCTTTTTCAGGACACATTTTATCAACGTCGCCTTGAAAGAAGTGGATACCGACGTCGTCTCGGTATGGGATGCCGACGTACTGGTGGACAAGAAACAGTTGCGCTCTTCTTACGAAGCCATACTGTCTGGCGACTATGAGGCGTCATTCCCTTATGATGGCTTGTTCCTGAACACGGACGAGTCTTTTCGTAAGGAATACCTAAAGCAACATGATATGAGAATGCTCTTGAAATACAAAAACTATTTCAACTATCTTTATGGAGAAAACTTTGTCGGTGGCGGTTTTCTTATCAACACCGAGAAATATAAGGCTGCAGGAGGAGAGAACGAGAACTTCTATGGTTGGGGACCGGAAGATCTGGACAGGGTTCAGCATTGGGAGGCACATGGTTATAGGATTCATCGCTCAGAGGGGCCGATGTTTCATCTTAACCATCCACGTGACATCAATGGTGGTCCCCGAACAAAACTATACCAGGACTTATGCTTCAACCAACTGAACAAGTCCTTATACATGTCTCTTCGAGATGATGTTCAATACACAGGCAACAATGACAGATTTGAATAGTTTCCCCACAGAAGCTGCACTGCTGAACATAATTGACCAACAGTATGACAGCCTGGAAGGCGGACTGGTCTATGGCAAGGCTGGGCTGGCCCTATATTATGCCAGACTGAGCAATGAAGATACAGCATACAAGAAAATTTATAACAGACTTGTTGATGATGTCCTTACCAAGGTCAGCGACAAGACACCTGTGGAGTTCTCGCGCGGCCTTCTTGGCATAGCCTTCGCCTTAGACATCATCATGCATTACTTCAAGCCAGGCAACCCAGATTATGTTTTGGATGATATGGATGCGCTTATCTATAAGAGCTTGGATAAAGGCAGGGACAGGAAGCCTTTGGATGAGAATTTGGCAGTAGAAGGACTGTTCTACCTGTCCATGCATCTGAAATATGGCATAAGGAACACGACCAAACATAGAATTTATGCCGACAAGGCTATGCAACTTTTGAATGACCTCTGTATCACCCTGCCGGTCAATTTCTTTCAGGAGCCCATTCCATGTAATGTGTTCAATCGGAGTTTCTTTTTACTATATGCCATTGGAAATCTATATGAGCAAAATATAGGCAGGCAGCGGATAGAGCACATTTGCGACGACTTGATATATGAGCTTGGCGCAAACGTGCCCATATTTCACTTCAACAGACTCGAAAGGTGTTTCTTGGTTATAAGACTCATTTCATTAGGATGTGCAAAACATCCGAATTGGAAAGAATACCAAAAGCTACTACTGGATAGTCTTTCGCTTAAACGACTGTTCAACGAAGAATGTGCAAACAATCAGCTCGCCCTCTCCGACGGGCTTACCGGAGCGATGCTACTCATTCTTGGAGCCAACAAATACTCCCCCGTCCCCCTGTTTGATGTTCCATGGGAGTTTTACAAAGACAGGCTCAACCAGTGTGATACACTCACCTTGCTTAATGGCAAGAAAACGCCATTATACAAATATGGCATCAACTGGTTGTGGGGTATGAAGGGCCTGCTAAATATCGAGCACTCAATGTGATAATAATTAAGAAACAAACTGAAAATGAGCTTTCCATATTACTCCCAACTCGACTCCATGGATTGCGGTCCGTCTTGTCTGCGCATGATTGCCAAATATTATGGCAAGACCTACACATTGCAGACGCTTCGTGAGAGATGTTTCATCACTCGCGAAGGAGTATCGATGCTGGGAATAAGCGATGCCGCTGAAACAATAGGCTTTCGCACCATCGGTGTACGCATCACATTCGAACAGCTCTCCCAAGAGACAGCATTGCCTTGCATTCTCCACTGGAACCAAAATCACTTTGTGGTCTGCTACCGCATCAAACTTCATCGCAACAATAAAGCAACCATATACATTGCCGATCCAGCGTCGAAGAAGCTAACATACGACAAAGATGATTTCTTGAAATGTTGGATCTCAAAAAGAGCAAACGGGAAAGATACAGGCATAGCCTTAATGCTTCAGCCTACTCCAACCTTCAGCATCTCAGATGAGGAATGTAGTTCAGCAAGACATGACCTTTTGTTTTTTGTCAGGTATCTTTTGCCTTACAAAAAAGAATTTGGTCAACTCATCTTGGGAATGATGGTAGGAAGCGGTCTACAACTGATGGCGCCACTGCTGACCCAGGCTGTAGTTGACAAGGGTATAGAAGGCCGGAATCTCAACTTCATCTTTCTTGTCTTAATAGCTCAACTTGTGATTTTCTTCTCGCAGTTGTCTCTGCAGTTTGTCAGAAGCTGGCTCATGCTGCATGTCAATACAAGAATTGACATTTCACTTATCTCAGACTTCTTGGCAAAACTGATGAGGCTACCATTAAGATTCTTCGACACCAAGAATACTGGTGACATCATGCAACGGATAGGTGACCATGGGCGCATCAAGGATTTTCTCATGGGCGACTCGATAAACATCCTGTTCTCAGCATTCAACTTTGTAGTGTTTGGCATCATTCTCGCCTATTTCAATGTTGTCATCCTTGGCATATCACTTCTTGGCAACCTGCTATACGTGGCCTGGATTTCCATCTTTATGAAATACCGCCGCATTCTTGACATCAGGCGTTTCAACCAGTCTGCGGGAGAGCAGAACAAACTCATACAACTGATACAGGGCATGCAGGAAGTGAAACTCAACAACTGTGAGAAACAAAAGCGGTGGGAGTGGGAACGTATACAAGTAAAGCTCTATAAAATTGGCTTAAAAGGTCTCGCAGTGGGACAGATACAAGAAGTGGGTTCAACCTTCTTCACACAGGGGACCAACATCATCATCTCATTCATTGCTGCAAAGTCGGTCGTTGAAGGACAAATGACTTTGGGAATGATGATGTCACTCACTTACATCATAGGGCAAGTTACAGCTCCTATAAGCCAGCTTGTCAGCTTTATCCGCAACTACCAGGATGCTAAAATAAGTCTTGAACGACTCAATGAAATACATCATCGGCGTGATGAGGACTTTGGTGTCACCTCTAAGTTGAAAGTCCTTCCAGATGTCCGCGACATAACAATCGAAAGTGTATATTTCAGTTACAGTGGGGCTAACAGGGATTTTGCTCTTGAGGGTGTCAGCCTCAAGATACCAGCACGTCAAGTGACCGCAATTGTCGGTGCAAGCGGTAGCGGAAAGACAACACTGGTAAAGCTTATCCAGGGGTTCTATGCTCCAAATAGCGGTGTCGTCAAAATTGGGAACACACCTCTCGCAATGATCAACCCCCATGTGTGGAGAGCGTCAACAGGTTCCGTCATGCAAGAGAGCTATATCTTCTCCGACACCATAGCAAAAAACATTGCTATTAGCACGGATGAAATAGACGCAGACCGCCTACGAAACGCAGTAAGGGTTGCGAACATTCAGAATTTCATCTATTCCTTACCAATGGGTTACGACACGAAAATAGGAATGGAAGGTAGCGGAATAAGCCAGGGGCAACGACAACGACTGCTGATAGCGCGTGCCGTCTACAAAAATCCCGAATATATTTTCCTTGATGAGGCTACAAATTCGCTTGACGCTAACAATGAAAAAATCATCATGGAGAACCTTCATGAGTTTTATAGGGGCAAGACTGTCCTGATAGTCGCCCACAGGCTTAGCACCGTGAAGGACGCCGACAACATCATTGTGCTTGACAAAGGACAGGTGGTGGAACAAGGAACACATGAACAACTGTCAAAGAAGAAAGGTGCATACTATACCTTGGTTAAGAATCAACTAGAATTAGGCAAATGAAGGACATACACAAAGACAACACAGAACTTCACTGTGAGGAGGTGCAAGAAATCATGGGAGAAATGCCATCGATAATCCAGCTATGGGGCACCTTGGTCATAGCTGTGGTAGCTATTGTGCTTTTTGCTGGCTGCTTTCTGTTCAGCTCACCAGAGACTGTGAACGGCAAGGTCATGATAGCCGTTGCCAATCGTAAAATGAGAACACAGATGTTGGTTGTCGACACCGAGGTCTGGAAGATTAAGGCGGGACAAAAGGTTATGATTTCCCTTGACCGATACCCTTCTTCCACGTATGGTCACTTAACGGGGTATGTCATTGGTGTGTCAGACATTCCTAACCAGGACAATGAATACACAGTAATGATAAGATTGCCCCATGGTTTTACTTCCGACACAAACTGTGCTATGCCTGTTCACCCCATGCAGAGAGGAAAAGGTGAGGTTGTCGTCAGCAACGAGAGATTGATCAACAAATTTATCAAAGGAATAGATGGATTCAAACCACAATAAAAGAACACAGTTGGAGACCAGAAATATTTTGTATAACTAAAAACTTAATGATCATGAAGAAGTTTAAATTCAGCAAGACCAAATTTGGAGAGGTCTTGTCTCGCGAAGACTTGAAATTCGTTTTTGGCGGCGGATCAGGAAGCACAGGGCAAGATGGAAGCAAGAAGTATCCTAAGATTAAAGCCTGCGAGGGAAAAAATTATCTTGACGATTGTTCTTTTGTCAGTTCTACGGGCCACACGCTAACTGGTTGTTGCCAATATGATGCTTTGGCATGGAAGGCCACGTTGTATTGCTCAGACCTAAATGTCGCTCCCTACACGGCTTGCTCACAAATCAAGAAATAACAACAAGCTTTTGCGTACAAGAGCCTGTTCCAAAAGGTTGAAACAATGAAAAGGTATTCATTCATCATACTCATGCTGTTGCTCGCCTGCATGGCTTATGCACAAAAGGCGGACCACTACGTCGTGGGGCGTGTGGTGGACAACATCACAGGCGACGGCATCGTGGGAGCCAAGGTTATCCTTTCACGCGAAGACGGCAGCCAGATTGCCACAGCTGTCACAGACTCGTCTGAATACTGGAATCGTAACGGCCTCTACCGCTTGAAAATCCCTGACAAAGGACGTTATGTCGTTCGCGCCTCATGCGTGGGCTACTCCGAAGACAGCGTGAGGGTGGCCCTGCACTCCCTGCGCGAGACAGACATCGTGGCCGAGGACATTCTATTGCCCCATGCGGCCCATGTCCTACGGGAGGTGACTGTGCGTGCCACGAAGGTGAAGATGGTGATGCGTGGCGACACTCTCATCTACAATGCCGACGCTTTCAACTTGGCGGAGGGCTCCATGCTCGACGCCCTGGTCTCACGGCTCCCTGGCTGCCAACTGACAAAAGACGGTCGCATCTATGTCAACGGCAAATATGTGGAGAGTCTGCTCGTCAACGGGCAGGACTTCTTCTCGGGCAGCCCAAAGCTCGCCCTAGAGAACCTGCCCGCCTACACCGTCAGCCGCATCAAGGTGTTCGACCGCGCAGGGGCTAGTTCAAGGATGATGGGACGCGACATGCACGACAAACAATATGTCATGGATGTGAAGCTGAAAAAGGAATACTCCGTAGGCTACCTGGGCAATATAGAAGCAGGAGCAGGCACCGACCGCCGCTATCTGTCGCGAGGCTTCGGCATGCGCTTCTCGCCCATGAGCCGTCTGTTGGCCTTTGCCAACGTGAACAACATGAACAATGACGCAACGGCCAACATGATAATGGATGGCGACTGGGATTCGGCGGATGCGCCCCAAGGCTTGCTGGCCTCCAAGCAGGCGGGCGTCACCTATCTCCACACCTTGGGCAACGAAGCGTCGTTCTTCGCAACCAACAACCTGCTCAAGCACACGGATGCCGACAACCAGACAGCGACCAACTCGCAGACCTTCCTGAACGGTGGAGACAAATATGGCAACATCGCGGCATGGAGCCGTGACAAGCAGACCTCATTCTTGACAAAAGAAGTGCTCAAGATGCTGAAGCGTGGATGGAACACGGAAAACACCCTATTCCTGCAATATGACCGGACGAAGATTTGGAACAAGACCCATGGCGAGACGTTGCTGGGCAGCAGGCTTCTCAATGGCCTGCTCACTCAGGGCCGACAAGACAACACGCAATGGAACCTGTCGTATGACATGAACACCGACATACGCCTTTATGCCGACATGCTGCGGGTGAAGCTGAGCGGCAGCTATGATCATCTGGATGCCAAATCATTTAACGCCAACCATTTCTTTTACCACGATAGCTCGACACCGACAGACTATCGCAACAACTACCGCCCGATGATGCGGGAGAATGCAGCGATGGGCGCCGACCTGAGCTATCTTTACAGTCTGGGCAAGACCGACCTTCGACTGGGCTACTCCTTCAACCATGAGTATCACAACACCAACAATCCCTTGTTCCGTCTCGACCGTGTCATGGGAGCCGACAGCAGTCGCTATGACGTGTTGCCCTCAACGACGTTGGCACTGGATGAGGCTATTGACACCAAGAACAGTTACCGATCGAGAGACTACGCCAATGAGCACGTGGCCTATCTTGTCTTCTATCACAGTTGGCCGTCGTTCAGGGGTGACTTGTCCGTTCATCTGCCCGTCGCCTTCAGCAAGAAATGGCTTCACTATGATAGGGGAAACCACCAAGACGTCAACCGCAGCCGCGTGTTCTTCAACCCGAAGATGACCTTCGAGTGGGGCCGAAAGTGGCGGTGGTCATTGGGTGCGACGATGTCCTCGACAATGCCCGATCTCGTGTCGATGGCAGACTATGAGGACGATGCCGATCCATTGCACATCCGCAGGGGCAACCGAACGCTGAAAGACCTGCACCATTATGATGTCACCTGGTCAACGCGCCACGGAGGTGCGCTCCAAAGTCTGTTCCATGTCCAATGGGGCTTCCACCAGACAGACCATGCCGTGGCGTGGTCTCTGACCTTCGACGAGGCCAACGGCGTCTCCACCGTACAACCCGTCAGCGTCAATGGCAATTGGCACACAGACGCTTCCGTTGGATATTCGCGAGGACTCGACAAGGCTAGCAGATGGAGCATCGACAACCAACTTACAGCAGGCTACAACCACAATATCGACATGGCTACAGTCGCGAGCTCGTCTTCGAGCATACGCAGCGTGGTGAGCAACTGGCAGGCGGGCGACAACGTCAAGTTGACCTGGCGTCCCAACGATGGCTATGAATTATCATTGCATGGTGCCGGTAACTATTTCTACATCCATGGCGAGCGGTCAGACTTCAGCGACATCCATGCTGGCAACTACAGCCTGGGCCTCAATGCCTTCGTGTCGCTACCCTGTCACTTCCAGCTCAGCACCGACATGACGATGTATGCGCGTCGCGGCTACCAGCAAAGCGAGATGAACACCACCGACTGGGTGTGGAACGCCGAGCTAACCCGCAGTTTCGTCAAGGGCCACCTGGTGGCCAAGCTCCAGGGCTTCGACATCCTCCGCCAGCTGTCCAACACCTCCTACGCCGTCAACGCCCAGGGCCGCACCGAGACCTGGCACAACAGCATCCCACGCTACGCCATGCTCTCACTCTCCTGGAGATTCAATGTCAATCCGAAGAAGAAAAACGCTGAATAGAGAATAACATGATGATGCTCGCACCGCCCAAGCCTACGCCTGGACCCTCAACCGACTCCAAGAGCAAGCATAGTCCAGGTCCGCCCCACCAGGGGCTTTCGCACACATCATACCCACCATTGTAAAAGGGGCTGGAATGGTTTCACAACCATCCAACCCCTGTTACATAATAATTATAGGTATGAATTATAATTTTCCTATGATTCCGAGTTTCGTGCTCTGAATAAAGTTCACCACATTTCTCACGGCTGATCCGTCGGGCACCTGCTCCTTGATTTGGATGGCGGCGTCGAAGACCGACGTCTGTCCATGGAACACGAGGCGGTAGGCGTTGGCCAGGTGGTTGAGCACCTTGTCGCTGATGCCATGACTACGCAGCATCTCTTGGTTCAGGCCGGCATAGCGCACGGGGTTGTCGGTGGCCACAATGAAAGGCGGCACATCCTTGCTCACACGGCATCCGCTGGTCACCATGGCAGCTGTTCCCACGCGAACCTGTGCGTTGACGATCACGCCTGATGAGAAGATGATGCCACTGTGTATCTCGCAGTCGCCAGCGATCTTGGTACCATAACCAAACACACAATAGTCGTGCACGTCGGTGTCGTGACTGATATGCACACCCTCCATGAGGAAGTTGCGGTTTCCGATGTGTGTCTTGCCTGTGGCAAAGGTGGCACGGTTGATCACCACGTTCTCGCGAATGATGTTTTCATCGCCAATCTCAAGGGTGGTAATCTCACCCTTGTAGTTGAAGTCTTGTGGCTCAGCGCCGAGCACCGTGTTCTGGTACACCTTGTTTCCACGTCCCAGACGAGTGCCGTTCATGATGCTCACATAGGGATAGATGACGCAATCGTCGCCTATCTCCACGTCGCCCTCGATGTACGCGAAGGGATAGATGGTAACGTTGTTGCCGATCTTCGCCTTAGGGTCGACGTATGCTTGTGGACTTATGTTGTTCATAATCTGAATGCTTTAATATAAAGAATGAAACGTTAATCGCGTCCTCCACCAAGTGCGTAGTAGAGGTTCACCACGGCTTGCATCTTATAGAAGTCGTCGGCCACCTTCGCAAGCTCTGCGTTGAGCAGGCTCTGCTGGGCTGTGATCACCTCGAGATAGGTGCTGCTTCCGTCGTTGAAGAGGAGCTTGGTGTACTCCACGTTCTTCTTCAGGCTCTCCACTTGCTTGGCCTCCAACTGGCTCTTCTCCTCCGATGAGTTGTAGAGCACGAGGGCGTTGCTCACCTCACTGCCTGCAGAGAGCACCGCGTTCTGCCATGTGTTGAACGCCTGCTCCTGCTGTGCCTTGGCCACCTTCAGTCCGGCGATGAGTACGCCATGCTGGAAGATGGGCTGCACCAGGCTACCCACGGCGTTGAAAAGCATCTTACCCGGGTTCACGATGCCCATGCCACCGCTGTTGGTGAAGGCACCCGTGCCGCTGATGGTGATGTTGGGATAGAAGCGCGAACGGGCGGTGTTCACATCATAGAAGCATTGTGCGAGAGCCATCTCTGCATAGTGCACGTCGGGACGGTTGTTGAGCAACTGAATGCCCACACCCGTTGAGAACGTTGAAGGCAGCGACTGTGCGTCGAGCTTGCCACGTGCGATGTGCTGCGCCGACTGTCCGAGGAGCAGCGAGAGCGAGTTCTCGGTCTCGCGAATCTGTCGCTTCAGGTCGGTGGCCTGCGCGAGCACAGAGTAGTAGTTGCTCTCGGCGCTCTGCACGCTGGTTTCCTTGGTGCGTCCCAACTCCTTCTGAATCTTCATGATGTTCCACGTTTCCTTCACCAGCGACGCCATGTTGTCCACCACCTCGAGTTGCTTGTCGAGCATGAGGAGGGTGTAGTACATGTTGGCGATGTTGGAGATGAGCTTGGTCTTCACCACGAGCTGATAGTCCTTGGTGGCCAGAAGGTTCATCTGTGCGCTACGCTTCTGGTTGAGCAGGTTTCCGAAGAGGTCCACGCTCCAACTGGCCGTGATGGGCAGCGAGTAGGTCTTGGTGGCCTTGTTTCCATCCCACGAAGCGATGGTGCCTTGGGGCGAGAAGGTGAACGAGGGCACGAAGGCGAGCTTGGCCGCCTTCAACTGTGCCTCCACCATCTGTACGTTAAGGGCTGCGTTGAGCATGTTGACGTTGCTCTCCAGTCCCTTCTCGATGAGCGCCTGCAGCTGCGGGTCGGTAAACACGCTTCGCCAAGGCAGGTTGCCAAAGCTCGCGGTGTCGGCCACGGCGAGCGTATCGGCCACCGAGGCCGAGTCGCGCACCAGTCCGGCGGTGTTCACGTCGGGGCGCTCATATTTGGTGTAGATTCCGCAACTGCTCATCAGAGCAGCTGCGAATGCTATCGGAATGATATTCTTAATTTTCATCTTAATGCTGTTATATTGACATGTTGACGCTGAATATTACATGTTGGGATTGGCTTTGTCGCCTGCAAGCTTCTCCTCGCCTGTGCGGAAGTTGGCAGCCAGCGGGTTGGTATACTGATTGAGCTCCGTAGCCACGTCGGCATTGTCGTCCTCAAACTCGATGGGCTTCACCTTCTCCTGCAATGTCTGGAAGATGTAGAAGAGGGCCGGCACAATCATAATCTGGCAGAGCATACCGATGAGCATACCTCCGATGGCGGCGGCGCCCAGGGTCATGTTACCGTGGTAGCCCACACCCCAAGGCATCAACATAGGAAGCAGACCGATGATCATGGCCAACGAGGTCATCAGGATAGGACGCAGACGGGCTGCGGCTCCGAGCACGGCCGACCATGAGATGGCCATACCGGTCTGTCGACGCTCCAAGGCAAACTGCACGATCAAGATGGCGTTCTTGGCCAACAGACCCATCAACATGATGAGGGCGATCTGCATGTAGATATCGTTGTTGTTACCAAACATGTTGGTGAACAGGAATGCTCCGGCCAATCCGAAGGGGATGGAGAGGATTACCGACAACGGCAGCAGGTACGATTCGTACTGGGCTGCGAGGATGAGGTACACGAAGGTCAGACAGAGGATGAAGATCATCGCCGTAGAGTTGCTCGACTCCTGCTCGTTACGTGTCAGACCCGAGAACTCATAGCTATAGCCCGCGGGCAGCGAGGTCTTGGCCACCTCAGCCATGGCGTTCAGGGCGTCGCCGGTCGAATAGCCTTCGGCGGCCGATGCGTTCACGTTGATAGAGGTGAAGAGGTTGAATCGGTCGATCTCCTGCGGTCCATACACACGGGTCAACGACACATACTCCTTGATGGGTGCCATCTCGCCTGCCGATGTGCGCACGTAGATGTTGTCGAGGCTCTTCAGGTCGGCGCGATCCTTGGGATCCGACTGGATATACACACGATAGAGCTTACCGTAAGAGTTGAAGTTGGAGGCGTACATACCTCCGTAGTAGCCCTGCATGGTGGTGAGCACCGTTGAGGGATCGATACCGCTCTGCTTACACTTGGCCACATCCACATCGATCTTATACTGCGGATACTTGGTATTGTAGGAGGTCATAGCGTTCGAGATCTCCGGACGCTTGTTGAGCTCTGCGATGAAGCTCTGCGTCACGTCGAAGAACTTGTTCACATCGCCACCGGTGCGGTCCTGCATAGAGAAGGTCAGACCGTTGGTGGCCGAGAATCCCTGCACCATAGGCGGCTGGAAGGCGAGGATCTGTGCGCCCTTGATGGCGGCTGTCTGCTTGTAGATCATGCCGAGCACCATGGTCGAACCGAGGTTGTGCACACCCACATACTTCAGCGGACCCTCCATCTTCTGGCGCTCCTCAAACGACTTCAGCTTGACGATGAACGTTCCCTGGTTGGAACCCTGACCGGCAATGAAGTTGTAACCGGTGATGCGCATACGGCTCTCGATGGCGGGGTTGGTGGCGAGCATGCGGTCCACCTGGTCCATCACCTCCTGGGTCTTCTTCATAGAGGTTCCCGGAGGCGTCGACACGGTACAGAACACGGTACCCGTATCCTCATCAGGCACCAGACCGGTCTTGGTGGTTGCCATGAGCACGCCCATGGCAACGATACCCACGATGACCGATGCGATGGCGATGATGGGGCGCTCCACGATGCGGCGCACACCATTGCGGTAACGGTCTTGCACCTTGCCGTAGGCGGCGTTGAACGAAGCGTGGAAGCGGTCGACCATCGACATCTTGCGTTCGCTGCCGTCCTCGTTCTTCGGCTTCAGCAGGATGGCGCAGAGAGCCGGCGAGAGGGTCAAGGCGTTAAGGGCCGAGATCACGATGGAGATGGCCATCGTAATACCAAACTCACGGTAGAACGTACCGGTTGTACCACCCATGAACGACACGGGGATAAACACGGCGGCCATCACAAGGGTGATGGAGATGATGGCTCCCGAAATCTCGTTCATGGCGTCGATAGAGGCCAGGCGTGCCGACTTGTATCCCAAGTCGAGCTTGGCGTGCACGGCCTCAACCACCACAATGGCATCGTCCACCACAATGGCAATGGCGAGCACGAGGGCGGCGAGCGTCAAGAGGTTGAGCGAGAAGCCGAACACATAGAGGAAGAAGAACGTACCGATCAACGACACCGGCACGGCGATGAGCGGGATGAGCGTTGAGCGGGTGTCTTGCAAGAAGATATACACCACGATGAACACGAGCACGAAGGCCTCAAAGAGGGTCTTCACCAAGTCCTCGATCGAGGCGAAGAGGAACTCGGTAACGTCCTGCATCACGTCGAAATGGAGTCCAGGGGGCAAGGTCTTCTCCTGCTCGGCGAGCAGCTGCTTGATGTCGCTGGCAATCTCGGTGGCGTTCGAACCGGCGGTCTGTGTGACCATCATGGTCACAGACGACTTGCCGTTGAGCTCAGATGACACAGAGTAAGAGAGGGCGCCCATCTCCACACGGGCCACATCCTTCACGCGGATGGTCTGTCCGTCCTTGGTCGACTTGATGATCATGTCGCCAAACTCCTCAGGTGTCTTCAGACGACCCTTGTATCGGAAGGTGTATTCGTATTGCTTGTCGGTGTTCTCACCCACCGATCCCGGGGCGGCCTCTATGTTCTGCTGCGCGAGCACACCGGTGAGGTCGGTCGGTATCAGTCCATAGCTCTTCATCTTCACGGGGTCGATCCAGAGGCGCATGGTGTAGTCTTTCTGTGAGAAGCACTGGCACTCACCCACACCATTCACACGCTTGATGGCTGGCACCACGTTGATGTTGGCGTAGTTGGCGAGGAACTCATCGTCGTAACGGTCGTCGTCGGCCGTAAGACCGAAGAGGATCACCGTCGACGACTGGCGCTTCATGACCTGCACACCGGCCTTGGTTACCTCGGCGGGCAGCAGGGCCGACGCCTGCGACACACGGTTCTGCACGTTCACCTGACACATGTCGGCGTCCATGCCTTGCTTAAAGAACACGGTGATAGAGGCCGAACCACTGTTGGTGGCCGATGAGGTCATGTAGGTCATGCCCTCCACACCGTTGATCTGCTCCTCCAGCGGGGCAAGCACGGAGTTGAGCACCGTCTCAGCGTTAGCACCCGTGTACGAGGCACGCACCATGATGGTAGGCGGGGCGATGTTCGGGTACTGCTCAATCGGCAGCGATATGAGTCCGATGAATCCGAGGATCACCATCACGATGGAGATCACCGTAGAGAGCACCGGACGCTTGATAAATTTATCTAACTTCATGGATTTATCTCTTTTGTTTCTATCCTAAGAAATATGTGTGTTTACTTACCGAAGGCCTTCTTGAGCTCCTTCAGGTCGCCCTGTGCTGCGCCCAACTTCTCGGTCTTCTTCAGCTTCTCCTGGTACTGTGCCTCGGTGATGGGCTTGATCTCGGCACCGTCGGTAAGCGATGAGATGCCGTTGACCACGATGCGGTCGCCCACCTTCAGGCCACTGGTGATGATGAAGTTCTTGCCATCGTCCTGGGGATCGACGGTCACGGCTGAGTATTTCACCTTGTTATCCTTGCCTACGATATACACGAAGTGCTTGTCCTGCACTTGCGCCACAGCGTCCTGGGGGATGACAATGGCCGAGCTCGACACGTGGGGCACCACGATAGAGCCCGAACCGCCACTCTTCAGCAGGTGCTGGGGGTTGGGGAAATCGGCGCGCATCGACACGCTACCCGTGGTGGCGTCGATCACACCGCTCACGGTGGCCACGCGTCCCGGATGGTCGTAGATGGTTCCGTCGGCCAACTGGAGCTTCACGGCAGGATAGTCCTTAATGGCTGTGTGCAGGCCACCGGCGGTCTTGGTCATGTCGAGCAGCTCCTTCTCGGTCATGGAGAAGTAGACCTGCATGGTGCTGATGTTCGACACGGTGGTCAATGGCTGCTGACTGCTGGCGCTCACGAGGGCACCCACACGGTAAGGCAGGTCGCCGATCACACCGCTGGCCGGACTGGTCACGTAGCAGTAGCTAAGGTTTTCCTTGGCCGACACGTAGCTGGCCTCGGCCTGTGCGAGGGCGGCGGCGGCAGCCTGCATGTTGTTCTTGGCCGACTGGAGCTCGTAAGAACCGATCACGTTGTTCTTGAAGAGCTTCTCGTTGTTGTTATAGGTCAAGCGGGCGGTGTTGAGCTGAGCCTTGGCTGAGTTGACGGCGGCCTTGGCCTGGCGCACGGCGGCGGCGTAGGTCACGTTGTCGATCACGAAGAGGAGCTGGCCTGCCTTGACGGCCTGACCTTCCTTCACACACAGCTTTGTGATGAAGCCCGACACTTTCGGACGGATCTCCACATCCTGCATACCCTTGATGGTAGCGGGGTACGTGGTCTGGAGTTCTGCGCTCTGAGCACCGATGGTTCTCACAGCATACTCGTTGTCACCAAAGTTGGGCTTACCTGATGACTTCTTGCCTCCACACGAGACAAGCATTGCAGCCAAAGCTGCAAACAATAAAATTTTGCTCTTTGTCATACCTATAAATAATGTATTTTTTGTCTATTGAATGTTGTATCCTACAAATAAAATCGCCGTCCACTCCACTGAAGTGGGACGGGTGGATGAAAGATCGCTTGGAAAACTCAAAGCCTCCCTTTAGTTTTCACGGCACAAAGTTATATAATAAATGTGTAACTCGCTCTCGGAGGGTTACACATTTAACACTATTTATTCCTGAAAAGGCTATCTTTTACCATCTTTTTACGTTTCGATGAGTCCCATCTGCTTGGCCTTCTCCATGAGGAGCTGCATAAGCGGCTCTCGCTCGTTGGGCACCTTCATGTCGAGCACGGCGTCTTTTAGGGTCTGCTTGAGCACGCCCACCTCGCGGCAGGGCTGGAGGTGGAACATCTCCATAATCTCGTTTCCGTCGATGCAGGGTTGCAGCAGTCGCTTGAAGTCGCGCTCCTTGAGGTCCACGATCTTCTCTCGCACCAGTTGGAAGTTTTGGAGGAACCGTTGCTTCTTCACTTGGTTTTTGCTGGTGATGTCGGCCTCGCAGAGCATCATCAGGTCGTCGATGTCGTCGCCGGCGTCGTTCACCATTCGTCTCACAGCCGAGTCGGTCACCTCCTCATCGGCGATGACCTGTGGTCGCATGTGGAGGTCCACGAGCTTCTGCACATATTTCATCTTGGCGTCGAGGGGCAACTTGAGCCTACGGAAGATGCCGGGCACCATCTTGGCGCCGAGGTAGTTGTGGTTGTGGAACGTCCATCCCTGCGCGGGTTCCCAGCGCTTGCTCTTGGGTTTGCCGATGTCGTGGAGCAGGGCTGCCCAGCGCAGCCAGAGGGTGTGGTCGAAGGTGGGCTCACCTTCCTTCGCCGCCGCCTTGTCGGCCAGTCCGTTGAGGCGCATGTCGTTGGCCTTGGCCTTCTGCGCGCGCACCACGTTTTCGAGCACCTCGAGGGTGTGGTAGAAGTTGTTTTTGTGTGCCCTTCCGTTGCGCGTCTCCACTTGGTCGAGCGCCACCAGTTCGGGCAGTATGAGTTGCAGCAGTCCCGACTCGCGCAGGTAGAAGAATCCTGTGCTGGGATGGGGTGCCAGAATAATCTTGTTGAGCTCCTCCTGTATGCGCTCGCCGCTGATGATCTTCAGTCGGTCGGCGTTGCGCGCGAGGGCCTCGCGTGTTTCCTCCTCAATCTCAAAGTTGAGCTGGGTGGCGAAGCGCACGCAGCGCATCATGCGCAAGGGGTCGTCGCTGAAGGTAATGTCGGGATCGAGGGGGGTGGCGATGATGCCATCCTCCAGGTCGGCCACACCGTCGAAGGGGTCGACGAGCTCGCCGAAGCGGTCGCCATTGAGGCACACGGCCATAGCGTTGATGGTGAAGTCGCGACGGTTCTGGTCGTCTTCGAGGGTGCCGTCTTCCACGTGGGGCTTCCTACTGTCGTGGCTATAGCTCTCCTTGCGGGCGCCCACAAACTCCACCTCCAGTCCGCCACATTTCACTTGCGCCGTGCCGAAGTTACGGAACACCGACAGGTGGGCTCTTCTACCCAGCATGCTCTTCAGGCGTGAGGCCACCTCAATGCCACTGCCCACCACCACCACATCGATATCGTTCGATGGGCGCTCCAGGAAGAGGTCGCGCACATATCCGCCCACCACGTAGCACTCCAGGTGCAGGGAGTCGGCAGCCTCCGATATCTTATGGAAAATGTCTTTGTCGAGCAGTTGAGCCAGTTGGTCGTCGCTAAGTATCCGCATAGTTTGTTGTCCTATATTAAAAAAGCGGTGCAAAGGTACGCATTATTATTGAGATAACAAAATAAGCCGCGTCCATCCCACAGCCAAAGGCTATGATTTGCACCCCCGAACCCATGGTTTTTACGCCCAGGCGCGGCCGTTCGGCTTTGCCGCGTTGACTTGCCCCTCGGCCACCGAGCTAAACCTTCATAGCGCCAACGGAGAAAGAAAGAACAAATATCCCTAATCTTCGTTTTTTCTTCTGATTGCGTAAGCTAAATTCGTTCAAATTGGTAATCGTTGACGATTACACAAATTCGCAAATTCGGGAAATTCGTTGTTTCGCCGTCTGAGGCCAAAGAAAACCATTTGGCGCGAATTTTTTATGCTCAGGCGCGGACGCTCGACTGAGGCCAAAGATTCGGTAATTCAACGAACCTCATTGTTCTCTCCGGCAAAAGCGGGCAAAGGGCAAGTCTCATCCAAAGCCTACCAAACGCCTCATTTCGTCAAGTTTATTGGTCAAAATCTGCATCATGGCGGAGGGATGAAATAGAAACGAAATTGCGAGAATTATCCTCCGGAAATTCGGTTTTTCAGCGCCCGTCGTGCGAAAGACCATCTATCGAGGCACCATTTGGCATGTTTCGAGGCACGAAAGGCCACGTTTCGAAGCGCCATCTCTAAGCTCACGCAACTCGATTAGGCATGTTTCGCAAGCCAAAACGGCGCATAATATTTAACAAAACACAACATTTTACCACAAGACTCTGAGTATCAGGTGATTGCAAAAATCGCTGAGAATCGCGCATTTCCAAAAAGTTGGAGCGTGGTTCGGAACGAGGCCCTTCTCACGAAGCTCTTTGTTCGTTTGTTTCATCCACAAAACCGATATAAAAAAACTTAATTGCACACCAATCAACGCCCATGCCAATATTTTTTCATACCTTTGCGCTTTAGATGGGAGCCATCCAAGGCGCCCCACCCCTTTCAAACGCACATCACATCATGCTAAACCATAACGTCATGAGAAAACTCTTACTGCTTGCAGCGCTCGCCTGCCTCACCGCCTGCCAACCCTCGGCCGACGAACTGGCGGAGCCCTTGATGCAACGCATCGACTCGCTCTACCAGCACAACGACTACCAGGGAACGCTCAACGCCATACGCGAGTTGCGCGCCGAGCACCCCAAGGCCACCGAGTGCCGCAAGCGCGCCCTGAAAATATGGCAAGAGGCATCGGTCAAGATGGCGCAAGCCGACATAGCGCGCACCGACTCGGCCCTGCAGGCCACCCTCATGCAGATCGACCAGGAGCACAACCTCTACCGGCAGAACATGCTGCGCGCCAAGCGCGACTCGCTGCAGATTCGCTACGACGCCCTCTGCGGCACCGTGCGCATCATCCACCAGCGCCAACAGGAGTGACGACAACATCATTTCTCGCCCATTTTTTACGTAGTATCATAAATAATGTGTAACTTTGCATACGTTATGACAAAACAACAAGATACGGACAGGCAGTTTCAAGACACCCTGAGCGAGTGTCGCAACGTGTTCGCCGCCAAGCTCCACGACTACGGAGCCTCATGGCGCATCATGCGCCCCTCATCGCTGACCGACCAGCTGTTCATCAAGGCCATGCGCATACGCACCCTCGAAATAACGGGCAAGTCGCTGGTGGGCGACGGCATACGTCCGGAATTCTTGGCGCTTATCAACTACGGCATCGCCGGGCTCATACAGCTCGAGCAGGGATTCGCCGACAGGGTCGACATGGCACCCGACAAGGCGCTGGAGCTCTACGACCAACACGCAAAGGAGGTGTTTGAGCTTATGAAGCGCAAAAACCACGACTATGGAGAGGCGTGGCGCACCATGAGGGTGAGCAGCTACACCGACCTCATCCTCACCAAGATTGAACGGGTGAAGGAGCTGGAGGACATCCACGGACAGGCCATCGCCTCGGAGGGTGTCGACGCCAACTATATGGACATCATCAACTATGCCGTGTTTGGGGCCATACGCCTCAAGGAGAACGGCACCGATCACATCCGAGCATGAGCGAAACGCCCAACACGACAAGCCTGAAAGACGCACCCACCAGCCCGGAGGCCACGGCCGACAGCCGCACCACCTCCTACAGATGGACAACGCGCGTGGCGGTGAACGCCTGCCGGTTGCTCATCGGAGCGGCCTTCGTGTTCTCGGGCTTCGTCAAAGCCATCGACCCGCTGGGCACGCAGTATAAGATCCACGATTACCTGGAGGCGCTCGGACTGGCCAACGCCATCCCCGACTGGCTCACGCTCATGGCCGCCGTGGCGCTGGCCGCTGTGGAGTTTGCCCTCGGCACATTCGCCATGCTTGCCATCAGGCGCAGGGTGGTGGCAAGGTTGCTGTTGGCGGTGATGGCCGTCATGACGCTCATCACCGTATGGATAGCCATCGCCAACCCCGTGAAAGACTGTGGATGCTTTGGCGACGCCATACACCTCACCAACACGCAGACGCTGCTCAAGAACGTGGCGTTGCTGGCTTGCGCGGCCCTCACGGCACGATTCCCACACGCCATGTACCGATTCGTGTCGAAGCCCAACCAATGGATAGCCATCAACTTCACCATACTGTTCATCGTGATGACCAGCGTCTACTGCCTGTGGTACCTGCCACTGTTCGACTTCAGGCCCTACCACATCGGCGCCAACATTCCCAAGGGAATGGAGATTCCCGAAGGGGCGGAGCAACCGGTCTTTGAAACGACGTTCGTCATGGAGAAGGACGGAAAGCGCAAGACGTTCAACGTCGACAACTATCCCGACTCCACATGGCAGTTTATCGACTCGAAGACGGTCGTGGTGAAAGAGGGATACGTGCCGCCCATCCACGACTTCGCCATCCAACTGGCCGACGGCGACGACATCACCGAGGAGGTGCTCGGCCACAAGGGCTACACCTTCCTGCTCATATCGCCTCATCTCGAGGTGGCCGACGACTCCAACTTCGGAAGCATCGACCAGATCTACGAGTACGCGCAGGAGCAACACATACCCTTCTACTGCCTGACGGCCTCCACCGAGGGGGCCATACAGCACTGGGAGGACATCACGGGGGCCGAATACCCGTTCTGCCTCACCGACGAGACAACGCTGAAGACCATCATCCGAAGCAACCCGGGGCTGCTGCTCATCAAGGACGGAACAATCATCCGCAAGTGGAGCCACAACGACCTGCCCACAGCCGACGCGCTGCAAGGACCGCTCAACAAGCTCGAGATAGGACACCTGCCCGAGGAGAGCGCGGCAAAAACCATCACGCAGGTGGCGCTATGGTTCTTCATCCCCCTGCTGCTGCTCATCATCGCCGACCGCACGTGGGCGTGGAGCCTCTACATCAGGCGGAAGATACGAAAGGGCGAGGCGTTGCTCAAGAAGGAGGAGCAGAAAATCATGCACAACCGATAAGTTTACAACACATCATATCAACCATTAAAACGTAAAACAAATGAGAAAGAAAATCGTTGCAGGCAACTGGAAGATGAATGAGAACCTCCAGGAGGGCGTAGCCCTGGCCAAGGAGATCAACGAGGCACTCGTTGCCGACAAACCCAACTGCGGTGTGATCATCTGCACACCGTTCATCCACCTCGCAAGCGTGGCTCAGGTCATCGACCAGAACGTGGTGGCCCTGGGTGCAGAGAACTGCGCCGACAAGGAGAAGGGTGCTTTCACCGGTGAGGTGAGCGCCGCCATGGTGAAGTCTACGGGTGCTCAGTATGTCATCCTCGGCCACTCTGAGCGTCGCCAGTACTACGGCGAGACCGCTGAGATCCTCAAGGAGAAGGTGCAGCTGGCGCTGGCCAACGGCCTGAAGGTTATCTTCTGCTGCGGTGAGACGCTCGAGGAGCGCGAGGCCAACAAGCAGAACGAGGTAGTGAAGGCTGAGCTCGACGGTAGCGTATTCAACCTCACCGCTGAGGAGTGGAAGAACATCGTGCTGGCTTACGAGCCGATCTGGGCTATCGGTACCGGCAAGACCGCCACTTCCGACCAGGCTGAGGAGATGCTGGCTTACATCCGTTCGATCGTTGCCGACAAGTATGGCAAGGAGGTCGCTGACGACACAACCATCCTCTACGGTGGCTCTTGCAAGGCAAGCAACGCTCCTGAGCTCTTCGCCAAGCCCAACATCGACGGTGGTCTGATCGGTGGAGCCTCGCTGAAGGCTGCCGACTTCAAGGGCATCATCGACGCTTGGAAGAAGTAATTCATACCAACGAAAACCATTACCAATGAGGCTTCCCCTACGAAAGGGGGAAGCTCTCATTGGCTTTTGATTATCTAACAACATTCACCAAACAACCAACATGCGCAATACCATCCTATCACTGCTGTTCATGATGTGCGCCACCACGAGCGCCAACGCGCAGACCTTCCTCGACCAACTGAAGAAATCGAAGCCGGGAGAGGGTAAGGTCACCGTGACGCAGAGCAAGGATATCGACAACCTGGTAAACGGTGTGAAAGGCATCACGACGACAACCACCACACCGAAGACCACCGTGGGTAAGACCGTCGGCGAGAAGACGAAGGTTGCACCGAAACCTAACCACAACAAAGACAACGCGGCAAAGGACAAAGCGCAAGCGCTCTACAAGGAACGAGAGAGAGAGCACGAAAGAGAAAACGCCTCGGAGAGAAAAGCGGAGGGTCATAAGACCGAACGAACCACCGAGGAGACGGGCGAAATGAGCATACCTACCGTCGATATGTCGAAGAAGGTCATGCGAAACAGCCATAAGATCAGCGGATACAGGGTGCAGGCTTTCGCCGGAGGAAACACGCGCAACGACAAGCAGCGAGCACAGCAAATCGGCAATGCCATCAAGATGAAGCATCCCGACCAGCCGGTCTACGTGCATTTTTATTCGCCACGATGGATTTGCCGAGTGGGCAACTATCGCACCTATGGGGAGGCGCAGAAAATGCTCCACAGCTTACGGGCCATGGGATACAAGGGCGCCACAATCGTCAAGGGAACCATCACCGTACAGTATTAAAGAAGAACATCCTTACTGACATTTCCAACAAAAACGTCAATCAACCAATATGAATCCAGAAACAGAATTTAGAGAAGGGCTCGACGAGCTCGCAAGCCATTATAAAGAGGTGCTCACCCTCCTGGGAGAGGACCCTACACGCGAAGGTCTGCAAAAAACGCCTATGCGCGTGGCAAAAGCCATGCAGATCCTCACACGTGGTTACACGCAAGACCCACACAAGGTGCTCACCGACGCCCTCTTTGCCGAGGATTACGACCAGATGGTCATCGTCAAGGACATCGATTTCTTTTCCATGTGTGAACACCACATGCTGCCCTTCTACGGAAAGGCGCACGTGGCATACATCCCCAACGGCCACATCACCGGCCTGAGCAAGATCGCTCGCGTGGTGGACATCTTCAGTCACCGTCTGCAAGTGCAGGAGCGCCTCACACACCAGATCATGGAGTGTATCAACGACACGTTGAAGCCGCAGGGCGTGATGGTGGTCATCGAGGCCAAGCACATGTGCATGCAGATGAGAGGGGTGGAGAAGCAAAACTCCATCACCACCACATCGGCCTACAGCGGTGTGTTCGAGGCCATGAAGGTGCGCGAGGAGTTTATGAGCCTGCTCAGAGGCGAGTCGAAGCGCATCTAACCACATAGCGCCCGCAAGGGGCGCATCGACCAACAACAAAGACAACAACATAACCAACAAATAAACTGGATAGCAATATGAAATGGAACAAATGGGTGGTAGTGTTCATGGCGCTCTGCACCATGCTGACCGTCACATCGTGCCTGGGCGACGATGATAAGTACGAACTCTCGCAGGACGAGATGAAGCAGGCCATGAAGGCCATGAAGGGCACCTACACGGGTAAGCTCAAATGGCAGGCCACAAGCGGAGTGAAATACGACAGTCTGAACAACGTGAGCTACACGGTCAACGATACGGCGATCATCATCCACAACTTCCCCGTCAGCTCGCTGGCCGCGGGTGTGCTCGAGGGAAGCGCCAACGACTCGCTGCGCAACGCCATCAAGGCGGCCCCCGCACAAGACTTGGTGTGCGCAATCGCGTTCTACTACAACGAGAACTTTCTCAATCCCCACTGCCTGCTGAACATCATGCCCTACAGCATCTTCATCAAGAATGCGGAGATCAACACTCGAAAGTATGAGCTGCAGGTGAACTTCCTCAACAACAACCCCAACTCCATGGGCTACTTCAACAATGAGCGCAAGACCCTGGAGATCAACATGCGCACCTATAACCTGATGGTGAACAGGCAGGAGCAGGTGGGCATCTACAAGACGGTCTACTTCCAGTTGTCACCCAACGACAAATAACCATGACGAAGTTCATCTCTTGGAATGTCAATGGCCTGAGGGCGTGCATGAAGCCCGACGCCGAGAAGAACAAGCCCGGATTCGAGGCGGTGTTCCGCGAGCTCAATGCCGATTTTTTCTGCCTCAACGAAACGAAATTGCAGGCTGGGCAGCTCGACCTGCAGTTTGAGGGCTATGAGAGCTACTGGAACTACGCCGACAGAAAAGGGTATAGCGGCACGGCCATCTTCACGCAACAGCATCCCTTGGCCGTGACCTACGGCATGGGGATCGATGAGCACGACCATGAGGGACGGGTCATCACCCTGGAGATGCCGGCGTTCTACATCGTCAGCGTGTACACGCCCAACGCGCAGAACGCCAACGAGGGCGAGCTGAAGCCGCGTCGACTGCCCTACCGCATGAAGTGGGAGGACGACTTTCGTGCCTATCTCATGGAGCTCGACAAGAAAAAGCCGGTCATCGTGTGTGGAGACCTCAACGTGGCGCACGAGGAGATCGACCTGAAGAACCCCAAGACAAACCGCAACAACGCGGGATTCACCGATGAGGAACGGCAAAAGATGACGGATCTGCTCAATAGTGGCTTCACCGACACCTTCCGTCTCCTGCACCCCGATGAGGTGACCTACAGCTGGTGGAGCTACCGCTTCCGCTCACGCGAGAAGAACGCAGGGTGGCGCATCGACTATTTCCTCGTGTCAAAGAGGCTCAACGAGAACGTCACCAGCGCTTCCATCCTCACCGACATCATGGGCAGCGACCATTGCCCCGTAGCGTTGGAGCTCAACATCTAACAACATCCATTACGGACCAAAAGCCTCTGGCCTTTGGCCTCACACGGCGCCGCTCGCCCCTGCCGCTCTCGTCATGAAAGCAACAAGGACGGGCGGTGCCGTTTTGCGTTTCTAAAACCTTGCTGGCAAGATGGCGTCACCTTGCCTCTTCTTGCGAAATTACCATACATTCGCTAAGCATGGCGTTTCCTTTCCATGTCCATCTTTTCGCCTTTTCCCGGCCCATATTTTTACCCTTTTCCCCACTTCTCGTTTTTTTAGGGTTGTCCCTACCCTTCATCCCACTTGGGGGAGGTAAAACAAGGAGAAGACCGTGTTGGAAGGGGCATTTTGTAAGAAATTGGCTATTTTTTGTAAGAAATATCCTACTCCTTTGGGATATTTTTAACTTTCTTTGCACAGATTAAGTTGCGCCCAAAAGTGCCCTCTTGGTGTCGACGATGCGAGGGGGAGATAGGCATAGGAAATGAAATCAAAAAAAAGCGAATAGATAAAACATGAAAAAAATTAAGAAGAAGAAGTATCTCAAACCCACAAGCGAATGTGTGGAGGTGGCATCCATCTGCACCATCGTTATCTCTGGCGGAGGCAACGCCAGCGGTGGTGGCACAGGAACCCCTCCACCCATGCAGAGTCCTTCACGACCCCACTGGGGACTGAACGATCCCTCCGAGGAGGAGGAAGAAGACAACACGATGTTTGGACGCCTCTGGTAAACCAGCCATCAAACTCTCTAACCCATTAGCATTATCAACAAAAATATCGAAGATATGAAGAAAAGACTTTTCATGTTTGCGGTTCTGTTATTGTCAGGGCTGCAATTTGCCGTGGCTGCCATCGACGAGCAGCTGCGAGCGCTCATCACCACCTCCGACGACATCGAGGTGACGGAAGTAACCAACGACGAGGCATACCCGTGGACCGTAGCGGACGGAATGGCGTCGAGTACCAATGGTAAGCAGCAGTACACCACATCTACCATTACCATTAAGTTTAAGACCATTGGACGAACCACACTGAATTTTGATTATACGCTCGATGGTTATAGCAACTATGATTCCCTGAAGGTGGCTGTCGATGGCAAACTGTGGTGGGCAAGTTACGAATCAAAAAAAGTTCTTTCGCAGCGTATTGAGTTTCTTGCTCTTAAAGAAGGAGAACATGTGCTAACCTTCTCTCATAGACACGGTTACTATACTTACTCCAATGCCACCGAAGTTATCTCCCTCGGCAACATTCGCATCCGTAGTTTGGAGAGCCAGTATATGACCATCAACCTCGCTGCGCCAGGCACACTGGGCGTCGAGGTGTTGTCGCATGTCAGCACTTTGCCGGAAATGCGTTACCTGCGTCTCACGGGCAAAATGAACAAAGAAGACTGGACAACCATCAGTAACATGACGGGGCTTTATGCCATCGACATGTCAGAAGCCGACATAACCGACATTCCCGATAATGGATTTGAAAAAACAGCGTTGCGCTTTGTGACCTTGCCTAAGGTTCTTAAAACGATTGGCAACAAAGCGTTCTATGATCGTTATCTGGTGGGCACATTGACGCTTCCTGAGGGATTAGAGCGCATTGGTCAATATGCGTTCTATAGAAATCTGATATCAGAGGTTACGATCCCTGCAAGTGTGAACTATATGGGATACGATGCTTTCGAAAGCAATGGAAACTTAACGAGTGTAACATTAGGAAGTGGTCTGACGTCTCTTTCGAGTTCGTGCTTCCAAAGTTGTGGCAACCTTGTCACTGTTTATGGTGGAGAAAACATAAAGTCTATCTATTCAAATGCTTTTTATGAATGCAGCAAGCTGAAAAGCATTGGAAATATAAAGGTGATAACAGTTGGCGAATATGCTTTTCGTGGTTGTCGAAAATTAGAAAACATCGATTTCTCACGTATTAAGACGATTGAATCTGGTGCTTTTTGGGATTGTTATTTTTTGACCGAAGCCAATCTCACCACCCTTGAAACAATGGGCAGTTATGCCTTTTACAATTCGTCGCTGAGAAAGGTAATCATCGGAGATAAGGTAACCACGATTTCTGATTACGCCTTCCAAGAATGCGGATCGCTTGAGGAAGTCATCGTCGGTTCATCAATCAACAAGATTGGTTCCCGTAGCTTTTATTCTTCAAGCAGTTCGTTAAAGCGCTTTTATATCAATGCACCGGCACCGCCTTCAATAAATAGCAATTACCTTCCTTTCTATTCTCCCACAAGCGTAACGCTGTACGTTCCCGAGTATGCCATGGTGAGCTACAAGCTCGATAACTATTGGAGCAAATTCACAACTGTGGAGCCCAACCCCAATATGCCCGAAAAGGTCAACCTCTATAAGAAGTTGGAACTGACCAGCAATGCACGCATCCCCAACTCGCCCGACATGTTCATCGGCAAGGGTGGATCGCTCATCGTCAATGGAAACAATCCACAGGCGTTTGGTAAATTCTCACAGCATCTTTCAATTGGAGAACCCGAAGTGTCATCATCGCTCATCAGCCGTTGTGAGGCCATTACGTCCGCCGCTTCGCAATTCGACTTCTTTATTGGTTCAACCAGTGGTTATGGCTATTGGTATTATATCTGCATGCCCTACGACGTGAAGCGTAGCGACATCATCCTGCCAGAAGGCACCAGCATCGCCGTGCGCTATTACGACGCTGAGTCGCGCGCCACGAACGGACCCTCGGGCAACTGGAAAGACGTGGCTGCCGACGGCATCCTGCGCAAGGGACAAGGCTATATCTTCCGCACAGATAAAGAAGGCAATGTAGGCTTCCCCGCCACCGAGGAGACCCACAACGACATTTTCTGCAGCACCGCCATCACCACACCACTCAAGGAGTATGCAGCCGTGGAGAGCGCCAATGCAGGATGGAACCTCGTGGGCAACCCCTACCCCTGCTTCTACGACATCTATCACATGGACTTCACGGCTCCGATCACAACATGGAACGTAGACAACCGCACCTTTAACGCTTACAGCGTGGCCGACGACGAGTTGGTGCTCACACCGCTGCAGGCTTTCTTCGTACAGAAGCCCGCATTGGTCGACGCCATCACCTTCCAGGCCAGCGGACGACAGATCGACAAGACCATCGACCACTCGGGACTGGCCAAGCGCTTTACGGCTGGCTGCACACGCAAGCTCGTCGACCTTGCCCTGACCAGCGGCGAACGCACCGACCACACTCGACTGGTGGTGAACGCCAACGCATCCGACGACTTCTCGGCCGACAACGACGCCATCAAGATGATGGCCTACGAGGGCACACCGCAGCTCTACACCCTGGACGGCGACAACCAGTTTGCCATCAACGAGGGAGCGCACCGCAGCGGCAACGTGGCAGTGGGTATGTACCTGCCCGCCGACGCCACATACGTCATCAGCGTTGAGCGCGACGACGTCAACGTGAAACTTCTCGACTACGGAGTGGCTGTCGACATGCCTTACACCTTCAACGCTACAGAGGGATCGCTCGACGACCGATTCTCTCTCGCCTTCGACGCTAACACCACAGGCATCAACAACGTGGAGAACAACGCCAAGACCAACGACGCCATCTACACCATCGACGGACGACGCGTAAGCAACACGGCAAAGAAGGGCATCTATATCCAGAACAACAAGAAAATTGTGAAGTGACATGATTAAGTCAAAATACATACTAACCCTCCTCGCCATGCTACTATGCATGGTGGCGAGGGGACAGGATTTCAATCCCGACAGCCCACCCGAACCGGGAGCACGCTATAAGCTCACGCTGAAGGCTAACCCAGCGGAGGCCGCCACCGTGAGCGGAGGCGGATTCTACGTGGTGAACGCCAACGTGAACGTGAAGGCTGTGGCCAAAGGCAGCAACTGGCGATTTAAGAACTGGACCAACGCCGAGGGCGAGGAGGTGAGCACAAGCAGCTCGTTCACCCACAAGAAGGCAAACAGCGCCGAAACCCTCACGGCCAACTTCGAGGAGGTGAAGACCAGCCGTCTCACCATTGCCTACGACCCATCATTGATCGGGGAAAGCAAGACCTACGAGTATGCCGTGGGAACGGCCTTCTCGACCACTGTTTCAGCCTTTACCAACTACGTGTTTGAGAAATGGACCAACAGCAAAGGCGAGGTGGTGTCGACCAACCGCAAGGTGGAATACACCACCACCGAGGACGATGAGACCCTCACCGCCCATTACCGTTTCGACCCAAGCAGTCCGGCGGAGCCCAATGAGACCAAACCCAAGCACAAGGTGTACTTCAGGTGCGTGCCTGATAAAGTGTCCTCGTTCAGCCAAAGCAACGGATTTTCTGTGTCGGAGGGCGCCAAGTTCAGTTTCTATGTCTACGACGCAAGCAACTACAACTTCAAGGGTTGGACCTACGAAGGCAGCGATGAGATCATCTGTACCACACGCACCTACGAGGGCACGATGGGCAACAACGACATGCGCCTCGTGGCGCACTTTGAGTTTAACCCCGGGTCGCCCAATGAGCCGTCGACCGACACCAAGCAGCGACACACCCTCTACGCCACCACAACCGCCCTATATCAGGGCGAGAGCACGCTGCTCCCCATCTATCTGGAGAACACGGGCAACGTAGCGACGCTGTCGTTCAAGCTCCATCTGCCGCAGAACGTAAAGGCCAACACCAATGCCATTGAGACCACGGTGCGCACATCGGCCTACACCGTTGAGGCCAGCCAGGAAGACAGCGTACTGACCGTGGCGCTCACAGGCGGCACGCAGATCAGCGAGCATGGAGGTGTGGTGGTGCGCATACCCGTCATCACCCAAGAGGGATTCAAGGATGGCGAATACCCCGTTAGGTTTAGCGACATTGCGGGCACCAACACGGCCAACACGGCCATAACGTTTACCCATCGTTCCGGACGATTGGTGGTGAGCACCCTTGAGGAGGGCGACCTGCAAGCCAAATTCTCGGTAGACCGCTACATGAACCGCGCACAGTTCACCAATCTTAGCACGGAGAGCGCACGCTCGTTCGAGTGGGAGTTTGGCGACGGAGCCACAAGCACCGAACGCAACCCCAAGCACCAATATGCCGAGCCCGGCACCTATACCGTGCGACTCACCGCACGCGGATTGGTGAAGACCGTTACGGCCGAGCAAAACATCATCATCAATCCCGCCAGCACATGGACCGCCAGCGGCGACTACACGCTCGACCCCACCGCCAAGGGCGCACGCGCCTTCAGCTCAATGCACGAAATGTTTGAGCTGCTCTCGCAGTGCACTCCCGATGGCATCATCAACATCAAGACCGGACCGCAGGCCACCTTCGTGACCCATCTCACCGAGGCCGACTCGCTGGCCCTTGTAACCACGATGACGCAGAAGCTGAAGGCTGCCAGTCTGACCATGGCGTTTAAGCATGAGGGCGAAACGCCCTCCAAATTGCAGTTTGTGGCCAACGCGGCCACCAGCGACCTACAGAAGGTGGTGGACTATTTCCGCCACATCAGACTCGACAACGTGGTAGTGACGCTCAACGACGCCACCATCAACATCGGCGAGATCGACCGTTACAGCGAGCAAACCATCTGCTCGGGCAACGCTACACAGCCTGAGGCGTTCACCAGCATCAGCGGCAACGACGCCGTGAAGGTGAAATGGACGGCCAGCGTGGCGGAGGGATGCGCCGTAACCGGCTTTACGCTCTCAGGCACCGGCGACCTACCCGCCATGACACTCTTCAATGACGGCAACGCCAAGGATCTCGTGACCTATCATGTCGACGTAGAACTCAACGGGCAGGTGATGCACTCCTATCTATATAAGGTATATGTGAAGCCCCTGCTGAAGAGCGTTACGCTCAACTCGCCCAGCGACAAGGTGGAGCTCGAGTATGGCCAGCTCACCCTGAGCTGCTACAACCTCGGAGCCTTGGCGGAGGGTTACACCTTCCACTATCGACGCACCGACACCGAGGCCGGCGACGCAGCAGAGTGGACCGATGTGCGCACCACATCGCCCTCCATCCAGCTGACACCTGCCGAAGGCGCCTCATACGAATGGTACGTCACCGCACATGGCGAGTGTGGCGAGGCCGTGGAGAGTGCCCATCGCACGTTCAGCATACGCAAGCGCTCAGACCTGACCGTGGAATCGGTCACAGCACCCGTCGAGGTGAAGGCCAACACCACGTTTGAGATCAGCGCCGTGATACGTAACATCGGCATGGAGACAACACGCAACACCACATGGATGGACGTGTTGTTAAAGGTGAAAGCCGACGGCTCGGCTACCGTGGTACAAAACCAGCGCCATAACGGTGCGTTGGCGCCAAGCGAGTCCTACACCGTGACGTTTAATGTGCAAAGCGCAGACGCCACAGCCGAACCCGTGAGCTATGTGGTGGCAACCGACTGGTACAGCGAGGAGAAGGAGTCGAACGAAGGCAACAACCAAAAGGGAACGGAACTGATAGCCATCATCGACCGTTACATCGACGCCGACGACTACGCTTGCCTCAAGGCACTCTACCAGGCCACCAATGGTGGCGCATGGACCAAGACGTGGCGCGTTGGCAGCAATGCCGTGTCGACAACGGGATGGCCCGGCGTTACCTTCGATGAGGCCGGACACGTGCTCGCCATAGACCTCCATAGCAACAACCTCACTGGCAACCTGCCCACAGAGGGCGTGGCGTTCAAGAGCCTGAAGAGCCTCAACCTCAGCAGCAACAGCCTTAAGGGCGACGTGGCAGCCTTCAGCAAGCAGATGCCCGCACTGGAGACGCTCAACATGAGCTACAACCTTCTTGAGGAGTTGAAGGAATGCCTGCCTACACACATCACAACGCTCAACCTCGGCTACCAGTGCAACGCACGAAGCCTCGCTACGTTCAAGCTGCAAAACTGGACGATGGGCGACAAGAACGCACCCGTGGAGCTCGGAACGCTGATTGCCTACGACCACAAGAACCAGAACTTCGACGCACATCCCACGCTACGCCTCTACACGGCCAGCAACAACAGCTATGTGGGAGAGATGCGATACGTGGATGGCGCATACCGCTATTACCTGAGCGGCCTGTACAACTACGAGAACGAAACGGAGTTCTGTGTGCAACCCTCGGAAGGTCCCGCAGCCTACACCCGATTGCGCGCCAAGCTCGCATGGAAGAAGGGCGATGTCAACGCCGACGCATCGGTCGATGTGCTCGACGCGCAGCAGACCCTCAACTACATCCTCGGCACGTATAGCGGCAACTTCAACTTCAAGGCAGCCGACACCTACACCAGCAACAACATCAATGTGCAGGACGTGGTGGCCACCATCAACCTCTTCATCGGCTACGAGAGCGCTGAGGCCAAGAGCTACACGATGGCACACAGCGCATGGGCTGAGAAGGCTGACGCCATGGCCGCAAAGGCCAACACGCTTAGCGTGGAGGATGGTGCCTTGTGGCTCGACGCTACCGACCGCGTGGCAGCCCTCGACATTACGCTCAAAGGCGTGAGAGCCAACGATGTGAAGCTCACGCTCAACAAGATGCGTTATCAGCTCGTGACACATAACACCGCCAATGGCGTTCGTGTGGTAATTATCAGCACCACCGGCGACATGCTGACCGGACGCAGCAAACTGTTGCGACTGGCCAAGACGGCAAGCGTGGAACAGGTGATGGCCGCCGACATCGACGCACAGCCCGTGGGCGTGGCGTTTGACGGACAGGCCACCCACATCGAAGGCATAGAGGCCGAAGGCAACAGCCGCGACGCCATCTACACCCTCGACGGACGCAAGGTGAACCGCGTGAGAGCCAACGGCGTATATATCGTGAACGGAAAGAAAAAGGCAATACAAAGACATCAATAAATGAAGACCAGGAAATATATAACCATGATGCTGCTCTTGCTGGCGTATGTCACGGCAATGGCCCAAAACACCCTGAAAGTAGGAAGCCTGACGGGTGGACAGGGCAAGGACGTGATGATACCTATCAGCATGGAGAACACGGACGAGGTGGTGGCACTGCAGTTTGACCTGCAGTTGCCATTCGACAAGACGTACCGGAAGGACGCCACGCTAAGCAGCACACGTAACGTGAACGGACATACCGTGTCGGTGAGAGACCTCGGTGGCAGAAAATACCGGGTGGTTGTGGTGAACATGAGCAACCGCCCGCTGGCAGGAAACGCCGGCAGCCTCATCGAGTTCCCCATGACGGTGCCCACGGGCCTCGACCCTGAGACGGTGCATCCCATCAAACTGTCGGACGTGATCATAACCAACCGGCAGGGCGACAACATTCAGTCGGGCAGCCATGCCGACGGCAGCTACACCGTGCAGCGTGAATCGAGCCCCGACCTCGCAACGAGCGACGTGACCATCAAGACGGCGAAGCTCGTGCCCGGAGGAAAGGCCACGATAACATGGAAGGTGAGCAACGTGGGCGGTGAGAACACACGAAGCGGATGGACCGAGCGTGTGTACCTCGTGAACGAAAGCGAGGAGCAGGTGCATATCGGCAACACATACTTCAGCAACACGCTCACAAAGGGCGGATACATCACACGAAGCGCCGAGTTTGACCTCTCGCAGACCATCGGTCTGGAGGGCGACGTGAGAGCCAAAGTGGTGGTGGAGCCCAACAGCAGTTGCGGCGAGTATAACACCGACCGTGCCAACAACACCACCATGAGCGAGGGAACAGCCCCGTTGGAGAAGCGGCTATTCCTCTCGGCACCCGCCGACGTGGTGAAGGAAGGCCAGAGCATGCGCCTCACCCTGAAGCGCAGTGGCGACCGCAGCATGGACGAGACGTTCAACGTGAGCACGACGCTCGCCGAGCATGTGGTGGTGCCCGCAACGGTAACCATCGGCAAAGGCCAGTCGGCCGTGTCGTTCGACGTGAGTTGTCCCGACAACGACAAAGTGAACAACTACACAAAGGCCACCATCACCGTGGCCAAGGCCCACGACTATCCCAAGGATGTGGCTACCACATTCACCATTCAGGACGATGAGCTGCTGCCCCTCACCTTGAAGCTCGACAAGCAAGAATACGAAGAGGGCAACATCATCAAGGCAACCGTCAGCGTGCCTTACAGAATAGGCAATGAGCCGCTCACGGTCTACTTCAGCGTAGAAAAGCCGAAGCGATTCAAACTGCCAAAGAGCTTCACCTTTGCAGACGGAGCGAAAGAGGCGGTGATCGACATACCCATCGTGGACGACAACATTCCCGCCAACGACGAGACGATACAGCTCAGCGTGTCGGCCGACCATCACCTGACGGGTACGGCGCTCTTCGTACTGAAAGACAACGACGTGCCGGCCATCAGCATGACCCTCCTGCCCACCACCGTGAGCGAGGCCGCAGGCTACAACGCCATCCACGCCACCATCAAGCGCACAGGAGCCACCAACAGCAAGATTACGCTGAAGCTCAGCGACGACAGCAAAGGCGAGATTTACTACACCTCACCCATCACCATGCCCGAGGGCACGGAAGAGGTGACCTTCCCCATCGGTGTGAAAGACAACCAGAAGGTGGACGGCACACGCGAGGTGAAGTTTAGTGCGGCCATTTACATCACCGACTGCGGCTGCTCGGCCATTGGCGACAAGCAGACCGTGGTGACAGATACCATCACCATCACCGACAACGATGGACCGACGCTCACCGTTACCTCCGACAAGACAACCGTGCTGGAAGGTGGCGAAGGCGCCACATTGACCATCAGCCGCAACGATGCCACGACCCACCCGCTCGCAGTGACGCTCAAGGCAAAGGGCGACGACCTGGAGTTCGCTGAGACCGTGACCATCCCGGCAGGGAAAGAGAGTGTGACTACACCGTTCAAGGCGTTGGCCAACGAGACCAACGAGGGCAACCGCACCATCTCGATCATGGCCAGCAGCGAGGGCTACAGTCCCGGCACGGTGTGGATGCTCATCTCCGACCAGACTCTTCCCGACGCAGAGATGCAGACACCGACGTGCGACACCGACGTGGAGGCAGGAAGCACGGCCAAGGTGACGGTGACGGTGAAGAACATCGGCGCAACTAAAATGCCCAAGGGCACACAGATACGCACAAGCATCGGATCGAGTTCAACCATGACGCAGATCGACAAGGACATTGCCGTGGGAGAGACCTACACATCTGTGGTGGAGCTGACCGCACCAAGCGTGCCTGGTAAGTACAGAGTGACGGCAGAGATCAACCCCAACGGCACCGTCACCGAGCTGCAAACCATCAACAACAGCGCATCGACCGAGATCAATGTCACCACAGCTTATGTGTTCACCCTTAAAGCCGCGAAGGAAACATACCTCATGGGCGACAAGGTGGTGCTGAGCGGTACGGTGAAGAAACATGGTGGAGCGGCGGCAGAAAAGGTCGACGTGGAACCGTATATCATCTACGCAGGATCGCGCATCGCCATGAATGCCACCACCGACGCCGAAGGCAAATTCACGGTGGAGCACACGGTGCAAGCGGGCATGGGTGGCGAGTATGCCTACGGCGTGTGCACACCGGGCGAGAACAGCAGCGCCCAGCAAGGAACGTTCAACGTGTATGGCATGAGCCGCACCACGACCGACTATATCAAGCATGAGATGTATATGGACGAGCCCGCCACGGGAACCATCAAGTTGAAGAACATGACCAACCTCGCCCTTCACCATCTCAAGGCCACCTGCGAGCAAACGGAGCAGTATGAGGTGACGTTCACCAACGCCGACGAGTTGCCTGGTGGCGGAACAGCCGAGATAGGCTACACCATCAAGCCCCTGGCACTCACGAAGGGAACCAACTGGGAACGCCTCACGTTTACCATAACGAGCGATGAGGGCGCTACGCTCAGCATCGTGACCTACAACTACACACGCAAACATACGCCTACGCTCGTGGTGTCGACCAACAGCATCAACACCACCGTGACGAAGGGCAAGGTACGCACCTACCCCGTCGTGCTGACCAACACCGGCATTGCCGAGACAGGCAAGATTACCGTATCGCTGCCAGCAGGATTAGCCGACTTCATCAGTTTGGCTACGCCAGCCACCATGCCATCGTTGGCCACAGGCGACAGCGCCACCGTGATGCTGAAGTTCAACGCATCCAACTGCGACGTGAACATCATTCAGAAGGGCAGCATCGCCATCAACTGCAGCGAAGGAAACGGAAAGCAGGTGACCTTCAACGTGAAGGTGGTGAGCGAGGAGAAGGGCAACCTGCGCATTCGTGTGCGCGACGAGAACACCATCTACGGCAACAAGGATGGCGAACATCCGTACGTAAGCAATGCCAGCGTGCGCCTCACCGACTACAACACCGGAGCGTTGGTGATGCAAGACGTGACGGGCGACGATGGCAGCATTACCTTCAACGACCTCAACGAGGGCTACTACCACCTCCATGTGACGGCCGACCGCCACGACACGTACGACCAGAACGTGCTGGTGAGCCCGGGCGAGACAACGGAACATCTGGCCACCATCAGTTACCAGGCCATCAAGGTGGACTGGACGGTGGAAGAGACCGAGGTTGACGACGAATATGAGATAACCACCAAACTGACGTTTGAGACGCAAGTGCCGGTGCCGGTAGTGGAGATGAACGCTCCCGAGTCGCTGATCCTTGCGCAGATTGAGCGCGGCAAAAGCGCCCTCTTCAATGTGGTGCTGCGCAACCACGGCTTGATTGCCGCACAGAACGTGCAGTACACACCGCCTACGGCCGACGGCTTCGTATTCATGCCAATGGTGGAATACGAGGGCTTCACGCTCGCACCTGAGCAGAGCTACGTCATCCCCGTGCTCGTGATGCACGAAGAGGACTTCAACAGCGACAACTTCGCACAAAACGTGAAACGCCACATGGTGCGACGTTCCGACAGCAGAGCCAAGAAATGTTTCGGCGACATGGGCACCAGGTTTGAGTGGCCTTGCGGCGAAGACGCCAAGTTCGCATGGATCGGCTCTGTCATCCGTTATGTGCAGGACAACGCCGAATGTTCCGACCCACCACCCGCAGGTGGCGGCCACTCTGTAAGCTATCCCACACAACCCGGTCTGGGCGGTGGCCCTCACGGAGATTTTGGCGGCTATGCAACGGCAAGCGGTGGAAGGACTGACGCCGAGGCGTTGATGAAGTTGGTGTGCACCTCAATAGAGTGTGTGCCTATTCCCGACCTGCCACTCTGCATGTCACCCGCCATCACCAATGCACTGGAAGGATCGGCCCTGCAATTTGCAGGCGACTGCGCGATGGAGTTTATCAACGGCAAGATTGGCGAGAAGATTCCATTGTTCGACTGTCTGAAAGGAATAGCTTCCAACTACGGACCAGACATGATAGATTGTCTCGGCAACTGGGGCAAGCAACTGGCTGGATTGTTCAGCAAGATGCCCAAACGGAAGGCGGAGGCCAAGGACGACAAGCCCATCCCCGCCCTGATGGAGTCGTCGGGTTACAAGCAGTTCCTGTTCTACAGCTACTTCGACACCTTCATGGAGTATAACCGACAGTTGACGAAGGCGCCTGAGGCCATCAGCATGAAGGACTTCGGCGTGGAGCTGATGTCGGCCATCCATGATATTGACCTCGAACTCAAGACGATGGCTGACAATGGCACCTTATGGACACTCGACCTGTCGACGATTCCCGACAACACCACGGTGGACGACAAGTCGGAAGGCGTAGGTCCCTACCTCACATCGCTCATGCCCAATAAGAGCGCAAACATCGCCGACTTCTCACTGCGCAACTACGTGGAGCGCCTGCGCAACACATGGCGCAAAGAGAACGGCATGGATTATGACAGCGACAACCACATGGACGAGGAGGTGGTGGCCGACATTCTGAAGACCCGCCAGAACTGTGTGGAGAAGTTGGTTAACCTGGGAATCCCCACATGGACCGACCTCATGGGCAGCGCACGCAAGGACATGCTGCAATACATGGAGACGCAATCGGAGAACACATGTGCACAGGTGAAGCTTGAGATCAAGCAGAAGCTGGTGCTCACACGACAGGCTTTCCGTGGAACGCTGACCATCGAGAATGGTTCGGGCAACGCCCTGAGCAACATCCTTGTGAACGTGAACGCCACAAACATGGAGACGGGCTTCGTGGCCACCTCACGCGAAATGCAAATTTCCGTGGAGAAGATCGAGGGATTCGGAGGCGACAAGGACGGCGCATGGACCTTGGGCGCTGGACAGAAGGGTGTGGCAACCATCCTCTTCATTCCCACCAAGTATGCGGCTCCTGAGAACCTCACCACCTATAGCTTCGGCGGAACGCTGAGCTTCAACGATGGCAACAGTGAACAGAACCGATCGCTCTATCCGGTGAGCTTGCAAGTGAAGCCGACACCTGAGCTCGACCTGACTTACTTCATGCAGCGCGACGTGTATGGCGACAACCCGTTGACGCTCGATGTGGTGGAGCCAATCGTGCCTGCCGAGTTTACGGTGCTCATCCACAACAAGGGCTTTGGCGACGCCAACAATGTGCGTATGATTACGAAGAAACCTGAGATTGTGGAGAACGAGAAGGGCCTGTTGATCGACTTCGACATCATCAGCTCAAGCCTGAATGGTGGCGAGAAGACCATGGCGCTCGACGATGAGATCGCTACCCAGTTTGGCACCATCGCCGCCGGCAAGGCGTCGTATGCCACATGGGATCTCACCTCAACACTCATGGGACACTTCACCGAGTATGACGTGAGCGTGACGCATGTCACCGACTACGGCAACCCCGACCTCTCGCTGCTCGACCGCGTAACGATCCATGAGCTGATACATAGCGTGAACGCTACGATAGGCGACAAGGTGTACCGCGCTTGGATTACCAACGATGTGGCCGACGCTGAGGATGCGCCCGACCATATCTACTTCTCGAACGGAACCGACGAGGAGCTCGTGACGCTGAGCACCGAGACAAAGATGGAGCGCATCGACGCTACCCACTACCGGGTGACGGTGCCGACAGATGTGCCACGCAACTGGTTCTACACGAAGGTGACGAATCCGGCGGGCAAGTACTCGAAGATTCTCAGCATCACGGATGAGACCCACAACCGACCGCTCGACCCAGCCAACTTCTGGACCAGCGACTACACCATGAAGGATGGCATCGACCCGTTGCTCGACTATCGTCTGCACATCGCCGACATCGTATCGGGCAAGGGAACGAACACATACATTGTGGAGTATGAGCCTATACCCGAGGTGCGTCTCGACGTGGAGAGCATCAAGACGGTGCCTGGCGATGAGCAAATTGCGGAGGAACCCATCGAGGAGCTTACCGTGACCTTCAACAAGGACATCGACCCCGCAACGTTCACCCGCGACGACATCGTGGTGCGCTACGAGGGCAAGACGCTCAACAACGAACTGCCTATCTCGGCACAAGACGAGACGACGAAGCGCGTGTTCAAGCTCAACACCAGCAGCCTGAACGAGAACGGTTACTATGTGCTGCAAGTGAAGACCGACAACATCACCGACACCGAGGGCTATCAGGGCGCTGAGGGTAAGATGGTGAGATGGATGCTCTTCAAGGATGGACTGGTGCACTACAATGTAGACGTTTATCCGCTTGCCACATACGGAAAGGTGGAATGCGTAGCGGATGAGGATCCCGAAGCACCGGCCACCGCCAAGCGTGGCGTGCTGAGAACGGGTGCCAAGACGGGCAACATGAGCGGCGCGCAGAAGTACGGCCGTGGCGTGACCTTCAAGGCAATGCCCAACGAGGGCTACAAGTTTGCGTACTGGAAGGACAACGCCACTGGCGAGATCCTGTCGACCGATGCCAACTATCACGTGGAGGCGCGTAGCACGCTCGACATCTCTGCAGTGTTTGAGGCCAACACGTACAAGGTTACGGTGACCTGCAACGAGGATGGCGGAACGATGGATGTGGCCTCCGGACTCTATGAGTATGGCACACAGCTCACACTCGACGCCAAGCCCAATGAGGGCTATCGCCTCGACGGTTACAAGGTGAACGGTGAAACGATTGAGACTTCCGATCCTTATGAGCTTACGGTGAAAGAACTGACCAACATTGAGGTGCTGTTCCACGACCTCACACCGGTCGACATCTTCCTCGACGAGCGCAAGGACTACCAGAAGCCCATCGACTATGTGAGCACGGCAAGCCTGGCCAACGGAACAAACGTGAAGCTCTACCGATCATTCCTCAAGGGCGCTTGGAACACCATCTGTCTGCCGTGTGCCATCGACGATCCCGAGAAGGTGTTTGGCACTGGCACAGAGGTGGCTCGACTGGTGGGCATGACCCCGACGTCGCTCACCTTCGAGAAGGTGACCAAGATGGAGGCGAACATTCCGTATATCATCAAGCCCACCGTGATCAACAATGCCGCCTACGCCAACGTAGCGTCGCCCACGGTGCTCTACGACCTGGGATTGCAAGAACTCATGGACTACGAGGGCGAGCATCCTACGGATACGCACAACGGCGTGTCGTTCATCGGAGCATATAGCGTGTATAATGTGCCAGCCAACGAGGGCTATTACTATATCAGTGGCAATAAGTTCTATTACATGGACGTTGCGGTTCCCACCACGCGTTATCGCGGATACTTCCACTCTGAGCGCCACAACGCCCTGATGCTGAGCCTCGACTTTGGCGGTGAGTCGACGAACATTGAGAACATCTACATCCTGCCGGAAGGCGCATCGGATATCTACGACCTGACAGGCAAGAAGGTTCGCTCGGAGGGCGAATCGCTTGAAGGTCTGAAGCCGGGTGTGTATATCACCCGAAACAAGAAATTCGTTGTGAAGTAGAACCATAAAACGAAAAGTGGCGAAGGTCGATTCTAACCTTCGCCACTTTTCTTTTTCCCCTTAACCCAATAAACGTCAATCGGCCATTAGCGTTGGAATAAGCCCAAATCGGTCATTATATTTGGGATAAAGAGAAAGAAATTCCACAAGCCTCATCAATACTGGAAACGTTGGTAGACCCTGACGGGCACCGCACGCCCCTGATGGCTACCCGGTTGCCAACGCGGCATGCCCTTCACGATGGTTACGGCATGGCGGTCGGCCATAGGACTGACTGGCTCCACCACGTGCACATCGCAGGGGTGGCCTTGCTTGTCGACCACAAAAGCCACAATGGCCTCACCATGTGCCGTGGAGTCGGTGGAGCGATCAAAAAGGCTGATGGTGGTGAGGTAATGGTTGAGCGCCTCACGCCCGCCTGTGAACGACGGCATCTTATCCACCTTATTATATATGGAGTCGCCCTCCCAGGTGAGTCGCATCGGGGTGAAGACGGGCTGGCGATCCGATTGCTTGCGACCCATAAGGCGCTTGGCGTCGCGCGTGAGAAGGGTTGTCATGGAGCGGATGGGCAGCACACGCTCATAGGCAAACGCCTCATCGTCGGTGGCGCAAGCGATGTGCATACCCACGGTTTGCGTGGTGCCATCGATCCAAACACCATCCACATCGGCCTTCTTCAAACCATAGAACTGACGATCGCTAAGCTGCTCGAAGAGGATGGCAAAGCTCTCCTGGTCGAGGTTGCCAAGTCGGGCCACACGCAGCAGATCCTCGGTTTGCATCACCCGGTCGGTCAGCAGGTCGAAAGTAAGGATGCGATAGATATCGCGTGCTGCAAGAGGCGACAAGGGTTGGGGCTCCACCCGTTGATGAAGCTCCATGCAAAGCCATTGCCGGGGCTGATAGGCTTTTACGCGAACAGTGGTGGTGACATAGCAAAAGCGACGGTCGTCTGGGAGAAATGCGAGTTGGCCTGTGACGGGCTGGCCCATGCGCTGCTTGAATTGGGTATAGGCTTGTTGTCCATCGGGCGTGGCAGATTCGAAAAGTATGGAGTCGAGCGCCGTTTGCAGCGGGCGGAGGTCGGCAAAGTCGATGGCCTCGGGCCACTCCAACTGGGTGTCGACTACGGTGAAGTTGGAGTCATTGCGTAGGAAGGCATTGTCGCGGTAATAGCCCACGCTATAGCGCGCTGGCGCATCGTCGACAGTCTGCGCTGAGACTGTGGCACCTTCTGGGGAAAGGCATAGGCCACCTGCCACGGCCACTACCGTTAGCAGACAGGCTCTCTTAACATATTGGGTAATCTTTTTCATGGGCGTCATGTCGGTTTTGTTTCGTTCATTCTATTGCTTCCTCCATCCATCTGCGAAATTACGGCTTTTTATCGAAACCACGCCCTATCCCCCACTCTTTAACGCAATTGGGTCATGAGATTTTAATTGTTAAGGCCGAGCGGCGCCGTCTGAGGTAGAAGTTATGAGAGGTGAGATGAAACTCAAATCACCAGGATTGTTGGATAGATCTCATTTGGTGGGGGCGAGATGCGAATTATGGCAACAATCTATATTGAAATCTACATGGTTGGTGGCGACGACAGAAGGATTGACCGGAAATACGCCATTCTCAGCGCAATCACATAACAATCTGACAGCTAACAAGTTATCTCAACAAGATTATATTTGTCGCCTTATTTTTAACATTCTCTCTTGCGAAACATGCCTAACCGTGGGACGAAACATGGTCTTTCGCGCCTCGAAACATGGCCTTTCGAGGTGCGGTTAGGTAGGTATCGCAAAACGGAAGATGCCTAACGGCACGCGCACGGCTCAGAGCAGGGACGGTGAACACGGAAAATCGACCGTTTCGTTGGCTGGTTCAACAAAAAACGCCACACAACTTTTGCACCAAAATATCGAACAGAGCATATCGCACAAAGGCTGGGGGCGTTACCTTAAGCTACACCAAACGAAAGACACGCGCTTTTGCAGGTGGGCCCACAACAAGCATTTTCGTTGAGAGAAAACTTTTGGCATTGGGGTTTTCTTTATAACTTTGCAGTGAAAAACAGATAGGGAGGGAAACGCCTGAAGGTGGTCCTTCCCAAGAGATTAACAAGCCCAACCAGTAAACAGATTATGCTCTTTTCGAAAGCACAAGCCAGCAAGACGGCAGGCGACACCGCATTCATGATCCTGTTCGCCGTTTGCTTTTGCCATCTGCTCAACGACACCATGCAGTCGATGCTCCCAGCCATCTACCCACTGCTGAAGGAGGAACTGAACCTGTCGTTTGTGGAGATCGGCCTGCTGACGCTCAACCTGCAAGTCACCTCATCGGTGATACAACCCCTCGTGGGCATCTATGCCGACAAGCACCACCACTCATGGCAACTGGCCGTGGGCATGCTGTTCACCTTCACCGGCATCTTCATCCTGTCGATGGCCACGAGCTACGCCATGGTGATGCTGGCGGTGGCCTTGATGGGATGTGGATCATCGATATTCCACCCCCAGGCGTCGCAGGTGGCACAGGTGGCAGCCGGAAGCAGGAAAGGCTTGGCGCAGAGCATCTTCCAGGTGGGAGGCAACGGCGGATACGCCATCGGACCGCTCTTGGCAGCACTCATCATCATACCCCACGGACTGCATGCCGTGCGCTGGTTTGCCATCATTGCCGTGGTGGCATCGAGTGTGCTCTACTACGTGGGACGGTGGCACGTGAAGGCTTTGGCCAACCACCGCAAGGTGAACGCCGTGACCTGGAGTACCGCCAAGACATACACCATGAGGTGGAAGATATTCTTCGTGGTGCTGCTGTTCATCCTCATGTTTTCCAAGAACTTCTACACGGCGAGCATGACCAACTACTACACGTTCTTCCTCATCGACAAGTTTGGCGTGACGGTGCAAACATCGCAATACTGCCTGTTTGTCTTTCTCGCCTCGCAGGTGGTGGGAACACTGGTGGGAGGATGGATAGGCGACAACTATGGACGGAAGAGCGTCATCCTGTTCTCCATCTTCGGCGCCGCCCCGTTCACCATCGCCCTACCCTACCTTACCAACCTTTGGGCCACCATCGTGCTGTCGGTAGTGATCGGCATGGTCATGGCATCGGCCTTCTCGGCTATCCTCGTATTTGCCACCGATCTCATGCCCCATCACACGGGCATCGTGGCCGGACTGTTCTACGGCCTCTCGTTTGGAGCGGCTGGTGTGGGAAGCGCCCTCTTCGGATACATTGCCGACGCATGGGGCATCGACAGCGTTCTGAAAATCAGCACGTTGCTGCCACTGATAGGCATCGGCGCCGTGTTCCTGCCAAAGATGAACAAGGAAAAGTAATAACCATTCAGCAAGCCTGGGCAAACGCCCGCTTCCACTCCCTATAACATGAACGACAACAACTTAGATATCAAACAATTGGCCGACAAGGACATCAGGCTCCTTGCCTTCGACGCCGACGACACACTATGGGACTGCCAAGGCCATTTCGACAATGTGGAAAAGGCATACGCACAACTGCTGGCGCCCTACGCCGATGAACCCACCGTGGCCGAAATGCTCTTCCAAACGGAAACGGCCAACATGCCACTGCTGGGCTACGGAAGCAAGGCGTTCACCCTATCGCTCGTGGAAAACGCGGTAAAGGTGAGTCGCGGACAGATTGCCGCGGCCGATGTGCTGCGCATCGTGGAACTGGGAAAATCGCTGCTCACACTGCCCGCCACACCCCTGCCCGAGGTGCGCCCCACGCTGGAGGCGCTGCGGCAGTCGGGGCGCTATGCCATGGTGGTGTTTACGAAGGGCGACCTGCTCGACCAACAGAACAAGGTAAGGCGCTCGAACCTCGCACCGCTGTTCGATGATGTGGTGGTGGTGAGCGACAAGACACAGGCCGAATATGCCAAGCTATGCCGCCTCTTCGATACGCAGATCGACCACATGCTCATGGTGGGCAACTCGTTCCGGTCGGACATAGAGCCCGTGTTGCAGCTCGGAGGATGGGCCGTGCATATACCCTTCACCAGCATCTGGCGACACGAGCAAACAGAGGAGTACGACCATCCACGCCTCGCACGTATCACCCACTTCGGCCAGCTCACCAACCTGGTGGATGCCGAACGAGGGTGAGACAAGGGTGTTTACGTCGGATGGAGGTTTAGTAAAGATGGAACATGCGGTCCATCATCTTCCACTTCTCATCGCTGGTTTGTCCGGCCTGGCAGCCTTGCAACACAGCCACGAAATCTTCCCATTCCTGCTGGCGCGGCAAGGTTGACAGTTTGGCCATGGCCTCGTCCCAATTGAAATCGATGGGCGTCTCAACGATCATGAACAATCGGTTGCCCAAGATGTAAATCTCCATCTCGAGGATGCCGCACGCACGGATACCCTCGCCAATGACGGGCCAAAACTCTTGCTCGCTATGGGCCTTGCAATAGCGCTCAATCAACTCGGGGTTGTCTTTCAAATCCATGGTCTGGCAATAACGCTTCACCGGACCATGATACTCTTGTTGCTTGTATCCTTCTGTCATATTTATGGAATGGTTAGTGTATGCAAAGATACGCAATAGTTGCGGAAGACCACAACATTTACGCCGCTTTTCAACGAGAAAAACCACAGCAACAGGAGCAACCACCCAATCACACAGAGCGCTTGCGTTGACGAATTGTGGAAAAATGGACTACAAACGAATGATTATGAAACTTTTTTGTTAACTTTGTAGCGGATAATACATCAATGACAAAAGTTCATGAGCGTCATAGACTTACTCAACGACAACACAAATGCGCACCGATTTTCCTTTGAGGTGCTGCCCCCACTGAAGGGCAACGGAACAGAAACGCTGTTTCGAAACATCGACAAGCTGGGCGATCTTGACCCGCTCTACATCAACATCACAACACATCACAGCGAATATGTTTATCGTGAACGGGAGGATGGACAATATGAACGGTTGCGCTTGCGCCGCCGACCGGGAACCATCGCAGTGGCCGCCGCCATTCAGAAACGCTATGGGGTGCCCGTCATCCCACACGTCATCTGCAGCGGTACGACAGCCGAGAAGATCGAATACGAGCTCATCGACCTCCAATTCTTAGGCATCACGAACGTGTTGCTGCTCCGTGGCGACAAGGCCAAGGAGGACCGCATGTTTACCGCCACTCCCGGCGGACACACGCACACCACCGACCTGATACGTCAGGTGAACGAGTTCAACGCCGGACGCTTCATCGACGGATCGGAGATGCGCAACCCCGGAAAGCCCTTCCACTACGGCGTGGCGGCTTATCCCGAGAAGCACGAGGAGGCGCCTAACCTCGAGATGGACATGAAATACCTGAAAGAGAAGCAAGACCTCGGAGCTGATTACGCCGTGACACAACTGTTCTACGACAACAGGAAATACTTTGCGTTTGTGAAGAAGGCAAGGGAGATGGGCATCACCATGCCTATCGTGCCCGGCATTAAGCCGTTTGCCAAACTCACACAGATAACACAGGTGCCCAAGACGTTCCACTGCGACATGCCACAAGAGCTGGCTACCGAAGCCGTGAAGTGCAAAACCGACGAGGAAGCCAAGGCGCTCGGAGTGGAATGGACCACGACACAGTGTAAGGAACTCTATGCGCACGGTGTGAGAGACATACACTTCTACACCGTGTCGGCCATGGACAGCGTGGTACAAATAACCAAAAACCTACTATAAGATATGCAGTTTAGCGAAGTCATCGGTCAAAGCGAAGCCATCGGCAGGTTGTTGCAACTTGTCGAGGAGCAACGCGTCCCACACGCCCTGATGTTCAACGGGCCGGCGGGAAGCGGCAAACTGGCATTGGCCCTGGCCTTCGCCTCCTACCTCCTGGGCGAGCGGCACGACGGCCACTCGCTGCTGACCAACAACGCCGCCACGGCCAACGCTGAGGCGATGCTGGGCAAATGGCAACACCCCGACCTCCATTTCTCATACCCCGTGATACGCCCCAAGGGCGCGTCGAGCGACCGAAAGATAACCAGCGACGACTTTGCAAAGGAGTGGCGAACGCTGATCGGCAAGACGCCCTACTTCACCATGGACCAATGGATGACGGCCATGGATGCCGAAAACCAGCAAGCCGCGATCTTCGAGGCGGAAAGCGATGCGCTCGCACACGTGCTGAACATGAAGTCGGCAATGGGCGGATACAAGGTAAGCCTAATATGGTTGCCTGAGCGAATGAATATAACCAGTGCCAACAAACTGCTCAAACTGTTGGAGGAACCGCCTTCGCAAACGGTGTTTCTCTTGGTGAGCGAGGAGCCTGAACGGCTGCTGGAGACCATTCGCAGTCGCGTGCAGCGATTCGACGTGCACCGCATCGACACGCCCGACATGGAGCAGGCGCTCATCAGCAGGCGCGGACTGGACGCCGACATGGCGCAACGCGTGGCACATACGGCATGCGGCAACTGGCTGAAAGCCATGGAGGAGCTCGACAGCGACAGTGAAAACCGACAGTTTTTCGACCTCTTCGTGAACCTCATGCGACAAGCGTACATGCGCGAAATGAAAGGTCTGAAGAATTGGAGCGACAATGTGGCCGGTCTGGGACGAGAGAAGCAACGGCGCATGTTGACCTATTTCCTGCACTTGGTGCGCGAGAACTTCATGTTCAACTTTCAGCAACCAGCGCTCAACTACATGACGCAGGAAGAGGAAAAGTTTAGCCAACACTTCGCGCGATTCATCAATGAGCGCAATGTGGTGGAAATGGCTGAAATGCTACAACGCACACACCGCGACATCGGACAGAACGCCAATGCGAAGATTCAGTTCTTCAACTTGGCTCTCAATATGATCATACTCCTTAGGAGATGATACCTTTTATCACATCTAAAAACAATTATCATGAACAATAATACATGTACGGGATGCGACCGTGGACTCTGCAGCGCCGCTGTGGGGCGACAGGACAAGCAACTCAACACCTACGACTGGCTGGCCGATGTACCCGGCAACGCCGAGTCGACCGACTTGGTGGAGGTGCAGTTCAAGAATACGCGAAAAGGATATTACCACAATGTCAATAACCTCAGGTTGCAAAAGGGCGACATTGTGGCTGTGGAAGCCAATCCCGGACACGACATCGGCGTGGTGACGCTCACCGGACGCCTTGTACATTTGCAGATCAAAAAGGCCAACCTCAAATCGGCCGACGACATACGACGCATCTATCGCATAGCGAAGCCTGTGGACATGGAGAAATACCATGAGGCCAAGGCGCGCGAGCACAACACCATGATCGAGAGCCGACAGATCGCCAAACGCCTCGGATTGCAGATGAAGATTGGCGACGTGGAATATCAAGGCGATGGAAACAAAGCCATATTCTACTACATCGCCGACGAACGTGTGGACTTCCGTCAGCTCATCAAAGACTTGGCTGCCACATTCCACGTGCGCATTGAGATGAAGCAGATCGGAGCGCGACAGGAGGCTGGACGCATCGGTGGAACAGGACCTTGCGGACGCGAGTTGTGCTGCGCCACATGGATGAAGAACTTCTCGAGCGTGTCGACCAACGCCGCACGCTTCCAAGACATCTCGCTCAACCCACAGAAATTGGCTGGCATGTGCGCCAAGTTGAAATGCTGCCTCAACTATGAGGTGGACGATTACATGGAGGCTGGACGCAAATTGCCGCCCAAGGACGCTATACTGCAAACGCAAGACTGCGATTTCTTCCTCTTCAAAACCGACATCCTGGCAGGGCTCTGCACCTACTCGTCGGACAAGAACCTGGCTGTAAACCTCGAAACAATAACTGCCGAGCGCGCCAAGGAGGTCATCGCCATGAACCGACAAGGTGAGAAACCGCTCTCGCTGCAAGAGGACGACAGGGCGAAGGAAGCCAAGAAGCCCATCGACCTGCTGGCAGATGCAGACCTGAGCAGATTCGACAAGTCGAAACGAAAGAAGAAGGGCGGCCAGAAGAGCCACAAGCCGAAAGCCGACAACCGACCCGCACAAACCAACCAACAAGGAAACGCGCCGCGTCAGGATGCGCCGCAGGGCGAGGCTCCGCGCAACGGAAACCAACAGAAACGACGCAACAAGCCCAACCGCACCAACAAGCCCAACCGTACCAATGTGCCCAAGGGCGAGGCGCAACAGCAGCCCCAACAGGGGGCTAAGCCACAGCAACCCAATGGCAAGCCACAGCAAACGGCCAACCAGCAGCAACCAGCCAAAGCCCAGCAAAGTGCCAAGCCGCAGCAGGGTGCCAATCCACAGCCAAGCAAGCCACAAGGACAACCTACCCCAAAGGAGAACGCATGAAACACATAATGGCATTCCTCATGGCAGGCGTGCTATGTGTAGCGTGTACGGGCAACAAAGTCTACGACCACTACAACCACACGCCCATTGCCGGATGGGAGAAGATCGACACGCTGAAATTTGAAGTTCCACCCTTGGCCAAACAAGGATTGTACGCCACCAGCATGGGACTGCGCATCAACAACGCATTTCCCTTCATCAGCATGACGCTCATTGTGGAGCAGACGGTGCTACCCGCCAACAAGACGGTAATAGACACCATCAACTGCCCACTGATGGGCAAGGACGGACAGGTAAGGGGCAAAGGCGTAAGCTATTACCAATACCACTTCCCCGTATCGCTCATGCAACTCAATGAGAACGACTCGTTGCACATCACCGTTCGCCACGACATGAAGCGCGAAATACTGCCAGGCGTGTCGGACATTGGCATCGAACTGGAGAGAAGGCAATAAAACCCTAACAATCATTGGGGATAAAAGGATCATCCGACATTTGGAGTGAAAAATATCACACGTGAGTATTTACGCTCAGACGCGGTAACAACGAATTGAACGAATTAACGAATTGATATAATCGTTTTACGATTACCAATTTGAACGAATTTAGCTAACGCAATTTGGAAAAATTCGAAAATTCGAGAGAAATTCGTTGTTACGCCGTCTGAGGCTAAATTAACTATTCGTTGTGAAAGCCGTCTGAGGCCAGAGCTATTAGATGTGATGCGCAATTCAAATCACTCCAAATGTCGGATGAGCCGGATAAAAGATAGCACTAAAGGCGACCTGCCGCACCACAAGTCGAATGACTTTGCGATGCGGCAGGTCGCCTTTTAGTAAAGATCATGTTGGTTGAACCCAAATGGCCTCATGACTTGATAGGGGGCCCTCACTCGTTCTTAGCTGCGCACAAGGTTGCGAGCGGCATCTATACGTAGAAAGATGAAGAGCAGGATGGTGAAACCCCACAACGACGATCCACCGTAACTAAAGAAGGGCAACGGTATGCCAATAACTGGCGTTAGGCCCAACACCATGCCCACATTGATGAAAAGATGGAACAGGAAGACGCTTAGCACACAGTAACCATAGACCCGCCCAAACTTGAACGGTTGCCGTTCGGCCAAATGAATGAGCCTCAAGATAAGCGCCAAGAACAGCAGCAACACGCCAGCTGATCCCAAAAAACCTTCTTCCTCGCCCACCGTACAGAAGATAAAGTCGGTGTCTTGCTCAGGAACAAAGCGCAACTTGGTCTGCGTTCCATTGAGGAAACCCTTACCACGAAGACCTCCGGAACCAATGGCAATCTCACTCTGATGGACATTATAGCCTGCTCCAGCCAAGTCTTCATCGAGACCCAACAACACATTGACGCGCACACGCTGGTGGGGCTCCATCACATTATTGAGCAGATAATCGGCGCTATAGAAGAACGCGATGGAACCCACGGAGAACAAAGCGATAAGCAGGTAATGGACAATTTGCGTGGACAAGCCCTCATAGACCAAGTAACCCACAAGGCAGGCACACACGATCAACTGGACCCACACTACATCGAACGGTATGACATAGAGGGAGAAAAGCAACGCTACGACCGTGATGGAAAGCGAGATGAGACCTACACGAATGGCACGCTCCTTCTCCTTGCAATATACAAAGACCATGGCCGAGGTGAACATTTGCACCAAGAGCAGCACAACAAACTTACCAAGCGACGTGGGCGTATTCAACAACCACACCTGTTCGTACTTGATGCCTACCACAAAATAAACCACCATGGCCACTCCCGTAAAGAGGATGCCGCCTGGCATGCCCTCACGATACAGCATCAGGAAGAACGAAAGGTAGACCAACGCGGAACCAGTTTCGCGTTGCCCCACAATGAACAGCATGGGCAAGAGTATGAGCGCCATAGCCGTAGCGAGATGCTTGGGCTTATGGATGTCGAAACCGTAGGTGCTCATGAGTTTGGCCACAGCAAGCGCCGTGGCAAACTTGGCAAACTCGGCAGGCTGCAGGCGAAGGGGGCCCAGCACCAGCCACGACCGTGAACCCTTAATTTCATGAGGGTTGAAGATGGTTACAAAGAGCAGCAGCAACAACAAGGCGTAGATGACATAGGCAAAGGTGTCGTAGAAACGGTCGTCGAGCATGAGCAACACAAAGCCCAGGACGAGCGACGTGCCTATCCATATGATCTGCATACCCGAACGGGTGGCGAAACTGAAAATATCGGTCTCGCCATACGTGTAACTGGCTCCGCAGACACTGATCCACCCAAACGCGAGCAACGCAAGGTAGATGCCTATCGTCCACCAGTCAAGACTGCGAAGCACACTGGGCTGCTGCTTGTCATCGTTCTGCATTTCCATATCCAATTCTACGTTTTTGCATTTCAGTGGCAAGGCGTTCACCGGCCTCGCTCAACTTACCCATGATATACTGTTCCATGATGACCTTTCCCATGGGAACACCGTAATCGGCTCCCCATCCACCATTCTCAACATAAACCGACACTGCAATCTTCGGATTGTCCATAGGTGCAAAACCCATAAAGACGGAGTGGTCGTGACCACGGTTCTGGGCCGTACCTGTCTTTCCACACGCTGCAAAGGGCAACGATGCGAGCATGCGGCACGTACCACCCAAGGCCGACGAGCGCATGCCTGCCGCAATGATGTCGTAGGAGCGTCGTGTGGCACGTGTGTAGTGGCGGTTGGTATAGAGCGTGTCGAGCGGCACGCCCGCTATGGATTTCACCACATGAGGCACATAATAATAGCCGCGGTTGGCGATGGTGGCACCCAGGTTGGCGATCTGCAACGGCGTGAGGTTAACCTCGCCCTGACCAATACTGATACTGATGATCGTCAGGCCGTTCCAAGAGCCCTTGTAAGCCTTGTCGTAGAAACCAGCGTTGGGTATGAGTCCGCGTTTCTCACCAGGAAGGTCGATGCCCAAGCGGTAGCCAAAACCCATGCTCACCATGTAGTCGCGCCAGGTGTTCATGGCGTTCTGCACCGTGCCGTACTTACGACGATTGGACATCATGTAATACAGTCCCCAACAGAAGAAGGCGTTGCAAGACGTGCTAATGGCAGGCACGATGGCCAAGGGCGCCGCATGACTGTGGCATCCCACATGCAAGCCTTTATAAGAGAAGCCACGATGGCAGGGGAACACGGTATGGCTATTGATGATGCCTTCAGACAGGAAGGTCAATCCTTGCGTGGTCTTGAACGTGGAGCCCGGTGGGTACTGTCCCATGATGGCGCGATTAAGCAAAGGCTTCCACGTGTTGCGCGACAGGTAGGAGTGGTACTTGCTGCGATTGTGTCCTTCCAACAACCGAGGGTCGTAGGAGGGCGAAGAGGCCATGCACAAGACCTGTCCGGTTTGAGGATCGATAGCCACAATGGCGCCTATCTTTCCTTCCAACATACGCTCAGCGGTGGCTTGAAGATTGATGTCGATTCCCAATGTCAGGTCGTGGCCGGCTTGCGGACGACGGTCGAACCGTCCCTTCTGATACTTGCCCTGGATGCGACCATGAGCATCGCGCAAGAGGATCTGAACGCCCTTCTCACCGCGAAGCTGCTTCTCGTAGCTACGCTCAACACCCAACTTACCGATATAATCGCCGGCCTGATAGTATTCGTCGTCTTCAATATCGGACGGCGACACCTCACCCACATCGCCAAGGATATGGGCGGCATAGGGATATTCATACTGGCGGACGGTGCGTTTCTGCACATAGAAACCAGGAAAGCGGAACATCTTCTCATAGAAGACACTGTAGTCCTTATCGTTGATCTGGCTCATGAAGAGCTGTTGGGTGAAACGCGAATATCCAGGATTCTTGTTGCGGTCCTTGATCTCATCCATGCGCTTGATGAAATACTCCTTGGTAATGCCCAACGTCTGACATAAATCGAGCGTGTCGAGACGTCCCTTGGCTTCGTTCATCACCACCATAATGTCATAGGCCGGCTGGTTGAACACCAACAACTTACCATTGCGGTCGCGAATAACACCACGCGAGGGAAACTCAATGCGCTTGAGGAAGGCATTGGAGTCGGCACTCTTACGGTAGTCGTCGCTGAGGAGCTGGAACGTAAAAAGGCGGATGATGTAGATCGTTACAATAATTACGGCTACACCACCTATGACATAACGGCGATTGTCGAGATTAAAATCCTTCATCAATATTACTTCTTCCTAATGCCATCAACAACGATGAGCAATACTTCGGAAAGCACCAAACTGCCCCCGATGCTCAGCAACCACTGTACCCAATTGAAGAAACAGAAGGTCTCGAGGGTAAAGAAGACCACACAATAGACCAACATCAACAACAGGGAATAATAGAAGAAGGTCAGCGGACCCATAGAGTAGATAGCAGGTTGGAAGTTCTCATCATCGTCGCGTTGCATGAACAACTCGAGCACATAGGGCTGCAAGAAGCCCACAAGAGTCAGCGAGGTAGTAGCGACACCAGGCGTGTCGGCAAAAATGTCCACACAAAGGCCCAAGAGAAAACTATACAACAAGATAGCCCAACGGGGGTATCCCCGCTGGAAACTAACGACAAAATAGACGTAAAGCAACGGTGTAGCGCAATCGAACAAATGGATATTGTTCAGCACCAACACTTGCACCAACAACAGGGCAAGAAAGAGCAACAACCGCTTAAAGAAATCAATGTTCATCCCTAATTACTTTCCATCTTTCAGTTTCAAGGAGTCACGCGCCGAGCGCATGATGTCTATCTGTTCCAACATAGGCTCATTATCGACCACACACACATCGCTCAGGTTGCCAAAATCGGTGGCCAACTCGACCTGCAAACGATAGGACACACCATCAGGCGAGTTGTAAACATGGAGAATCTTGCCCACAGCAATGCCCGGTGGAAAAACCGACGAGTAGCCACTGGTCTCCACCCATTCGTAAAGACGGAAATGGGCGTGACGAGGAACATCCTCAATATAGGCCAAACGAGGGTCGCCCCCATTCCAATGGAGATAACCGAAATAACCACGGCCTCGGATGCGGCAACTAATGTTCGACGAGGTGTTGAGAACGGGAATGACGACCGAATAATGGGTGGAAACCATATAGACGATGCCCACGACCCCTTGGCCGCAGGCAACGCCCATGTCTTTACGCACTCCGTCGGCACTGCCCTTGTCGATGGTGAGAAGGTTGTCGTAACGATCGACCGAGTTGCTAACCACCTTGGCGGGTATCAACTTGAACGAACGAAGCAGGGACAACTGGTTGCGATGAACCCATCCGCTGTCCTTGGTGGCCTCACCCAATTGTCCCGAGAGCATTTTTACCTGCTGCTCGAGATAGAGGTTGCGTTGTGTGAGCTCTTGGTTGGCCTTCGACATGGAGAAGAAAGACTCCACCTTAGCGTCCCAACTCAGCACCTTGCCAGCAACGGCATTGGCGGATGAGAACCACACACTGCCCTGATAGCTGTTGTATTGGAACAACAGCACGACACCTATCACCTCAAGGAGGACGAAGAGAAGCCAATGGTTGTAGCGTGCAAGAAATTCTAATAGATTACGCACTGCTCAAACAAAAACTTATCTCATCAAGAATGAGAAGCGATTGACGTTCTTCAAAGCGATGCCAGCGCCCTTTGCCACGCTGTGGAGCGGATCCTCTGCAATGTGGAAAGGAATGTTGATCTTGTCTTTCAAACGACGGTCGAGACCACGCAGCAACGCACCACCACCGGTGAGATAGATACCGTTCTTCACGATATCGGCATAGAGCTCAGGCGGGGTAGCCTCGAGGGCCGAAAGCACGGCATTCTCAATCTTGGCCACAGTCTTATCCAAGCAGTGAGCAATTTCCTGATAGCACACAGGCACCTCCATGGGAAGTGCTGTGATGCGGTTAGGACCATGCACCACATAATCCTCGGGAGCCTCGTCGCCCAAGTCGGTCAGGGCCGATCCCACGTGGATCTTGATACGCTCAGCCATGCGCTCAGAAACCTTCACGTTGTGCTGACGGCTCATATACTCCTGGATGTCGGCCGTCAGATCGTCACCAGCGATACGGATGGAGTTATTGCTCACAATACCACCCAACGAGATGACGGCGATCTCGGTGGAGCCACCGCCGATATCAACAATCATGTTGCCCTCTGGGGCCTCGACGTCGATACCAATGCCAATGGCTGCTGCCATAGGCTCAAAAATGAGGTAAACATCACGACCATCGGCATGCTCGGCCGAGTCGCGAACAGCACGAAGCTCCACCTCCGTTGAACCAGAGGGTACACCAATGACCATACGCAACGACGGAGAGAACAGGCGCGAACCCGTGTGGACCATCTTAATCAGGCCACGCATCATCTGCTCGCAAGCGGTGAAGTCGGCAATGACTCCATCGCGCAACGGACGGATGGTACGGATATTGTCGTGTGTCTTCTCGTACATCATCTTAGCCTTCTCACCCACAGCAATCATCTTGTCGGTGCGGCGATCCAAGGCTACCACTGACGGTTCGTCAACAACAATCTTGTCATCGCTGATGATGATGGTGTTGGCGGTACCGAGATCCATAGCGATCTCTTGAATAAATGAAAAAAATCCCATGTTCTTTATTAAGTTCTGTGCCCGAAACTACTTAGCAAACCAATTGTGGATGGCAGTGTCGTAATGACTGCTGACGCCAAAAGCACGCTCTGCGAACTGCTTGCGATCCTCCAAATCGGTCTGTGCGCCCTTAGCCTTCAGCACATCGAGCAACATGCCATACTCGGCCTTGCTGGGCACGATAACCACATCTTTGAAATTCTTGGCTCCTGCACGGATGAGAGAAATGCCACCAATATCGATCTTCTCGATGATGTCGGCATCAGAGGCTCCACTGGCCACGGTCTGCTCAAACGGGTAAAGGTCGACAATGACCAAATCGATAGAAGGAATATCGTACTCGGCCATCTGCTGCTGGTCGCCCTCATTGTCGCGTCGAGCAAGGATTCCTCCAAAAATCTTCGGGTGAAGGGTCTTCACACGACCACCCAAAATAGAAGGATAGGTGGTTACGTCTTCTACCTTCTGGCAAGGATAACCCAAACCCTCAATAAACTTCTGTGTGCCACCTGTGCTCAGGAAAGCAACACCCTCTTCATGTAACTTGGCAAGGATTTCCTCCAATCCATCCTTGTGGAAGACTGAGATAAGCGCAGTCTTGATCTTCTTTGTTTCAGCCATGTAAATACGTACGTTATTCGATTAGGCTGCAAAGTTAATCATTTTTAGACAAACCATGCCTAATAATTGAGCAATTTCGTTGTTTTTGAAACGTTAAAATGTCACAAGTCAAGTTAGGCGCAGGCATTTGTAGCAATTATAAGGATTGATTATGGTTACCACAAAATAGGCTATTAAACTGAAACAAGGAGATTATTGGGATGTTATTGGGCCCTTTCATCTCTAACGATCGTTTCACTCGGCGTCAGTTTTCACGGTCGTTACGACTTAGCCAGTAGCTTTGGGTGCAACTGTCTCGACTCGCTCAAAGCAAACACAAACAAGACGAAAAGCTAATGAACGATTTGGTTAAAAGGCTAATGAACGAATGGGGGAAAAAGAAATGGGATAAATCGTTTCGCACTCTATGCAAATTGCATTACCTTTGTAATTGCTTACAAACAACATCACATAGACAAAAGAAACATGAAGGAATCATGGATCATCATAACGCTGCTGGCCTCTTCCATGGCTGCGCAAGCTCAACGGTGCATCACCGTTTACGACCCTGAGCGAAACGAGCCCGTGAGGGACGCATTGGTGTGGGTGGACCACAAGGAAGCGGAGGCGTCGACAATTCTTGGCGAGGCGTTCATCCCCGAGCGCTTCGACACACTGCACATCAGTGCGACTGGCTATGTGTCGTTGGCCATTCCGGCCTCACTTACTGCCGACTCCATCCCGCTGATGCAGGACTACAACAACATCGGAGAGATTGTGGTGCACGGCGTATATCGCAACAAGCAACTCACAGAGAGCGTGAAGCGATGGACAAAAGAGGCCCGGAAGGAGTTTGAACTGCGAAACCCCATCAGGGGAATCAACTTCAGTATGGCAGACACTGTGGACCCTCGATTGCGACGCATAAAGAAACAGACGAAAAAATTGGAGAAGATCTTTAAGCGGATGGATGCAGAGGGCACCGACCCCATCATTCAAGCCTACCGTAAAGCCCTCGGAAAGAACTCGCAAGCGGGTTACTCGAAATAGAAGGTCAGCGCTATCATCTTCGATCGAGCCTTATTAACCGACATGGCATAGGGCAACATCGAACGGTCGCGAATCTGTGAGGCGTGATCGGTGTCGAGACTGTTTGTGAGGCCGTACATGAACTTCAACTCAGGTCTGACCTTGAAGAAAGGAAGGTAAAAGTCGCAACCGATGCCGGCTTCCAGGAAAAGGTCGTAACGCTTGAGTTTTAGGTAATCGTCATTAGAGCCGCTCAAGTTAATGACGGGATTAAGACCCACCATTACGTATGGACGATGGTTATTGAAACGGGGCGAAGCAGCAATTAAATCAAGGGCACATGAGAAATAGGCGGTCTTCAACGTCTGGTTGCGCGCCAACATAGAGTCGGGGGCGCTGGTGTCCATATTATGAAACGAGATGTGACGGGTTCCGAAATACATGGCCGGAGCGATGCGAAACTGGAAGGTGCGATTAAGACGCAGCTCACCCAACACACCCACATTGAAACCGTCATCCCAACGGTCTTGGTCGCAGGTGATCACATATTGCTGCTGGGTGCCATCGACATTGGTAATGAGCTGAGGACCCACATTGTTGAACTCAAGGTCCTGTAAATGGGTACCAACAAGAATGCCGAAATGGAACTTACGCAAATCGGTATACGGTCGGTTCTCAACCGTACGCTCCTGCCCACACGCCACGCGAATCACAAGCAGGGAGAGCATAAAAAGGCACAATATTCGCTTCATATAAGGAATAACGCACGCAGCACGCAATTTATTGTTTGGCAAACGCCCTACCCTCATTTTTTAGTAGCGAATGTTAAATCGCAAAAAAAATCTTCATCATTTGTAGGTATTATGGGGAAATTGACTATCTTTGCAAAACAATAAAAAGACAACAGCAAAGGTTGTCGAACGATTGCGAATTAACAAAACAGTATTAACAATAAACATTTTATTATTATGGCTTACGTAATTAGTAATGACTGCGTTGCTTGCGGTACATGTATCGATGAGTGCCCCGTTGGCGCTATCTCTGAGGGCGACATCTACAAAATCAATCCTGACGAGTGCACAGAGTGCGGTACTTGCGCTTCTGTATGCCCGAACGAGGCAATCAGCCTCGCCGAGTAAGTTCTGATAAGCAATCATCAGAAAGACATATAGCCCAGCCTGGTTTCAGGTTGGGCTTTTGTTTTGCCTTCCATTTCACATCGTTCAGCATAAGCCCTGAGGTTCTCAGGTTTGTAAAAGGCTAACAGTACATTGTTCACTAGCAGGCTCTCTTGTGAGTGCTAAAGAAACAGGAAGATACCCTACGATAGCGAAAACCAATCGGTAACGTGCAAGCCTTGCGAGTGCAATAAGTCCAAGAAGATTCCCTACACTATCAAGAAAATGAAAGCGGGGTGCATCTCTCATCATTAGAGATGCACCCCGCTCATATTATTGGGGTAGCAGCCATTTGAAGCCGCCATGATAACGAAATTACATAGCCATCACTTGCTTAGCCACAGCGTTCTCAGGGTCTACGGCCAGGAGTTTCTCTGAAACAGCCTTAGCGGCAGCCTTGTCCTGAAGCACATTGAAATCGTAAACGATAAGGTACAGGTAAGCCTGCTTCAACATGGCGATCTCGCTTGACTGCTTCTCAGCTTTTGCCTCCAACGAGGTGGCAAGCGCCTCATAATAAGGCTTGGCAAGACCTTCCTTGCTATCGGGATCGAGGTTGGCGTTAACCTGACCACGCATGTAATTGCAATAGTTAGCGTAGTTGGGATACAACTCCAGCATGCGAGCATAAACACCATCAGCTTTGCGGAAAGCCTCATCAGAACCCGCCTTATCCTCAGCCTTCAATTTCTTAGAGGCAATATCGGCATAGAGTGAGCCAAGGTTGTCGAGCTGATCCATAGTCGGCTTCTCAGAGCCTTCCATACTTTTCTCAAAATAAGCGACGGCATTATCGAAATCACCCTTCTGCAGATACACGTCAGAGAGGTTCTTGTTGATGATGCTCTTCTGCTTATTGTTGCCCTCATTAAGCTCCAAAGCCTTCTCAAAAGCATGAATAGCATCATCCCAACGCTTAGCCTGCAGCAAGGCTGTACCATGATATGTATAGTCCTCTGCAATGAAGTGGGCAGAATCGCTGGCATTGAAGAGTTTGTCGGCATAAGCCAAAGCCTCATCCGTCTTCTTCAAGTCAGTATAGTCGTAGAAAGCGATACGGTTCCAAGCAGCCTTACGAGGATTTACAGAGAGACCAGCCTTACAAACCTCAATACTCTGCTCGCGATGACCGAGCAACCAAGTAGCAGTAGCATACTCAGTGATGTACTCAGGCTTCATCTTAGTAACATCAGACACCTTAGCAAAAGCGTCAGCAGCCTTCTGGTAGTCCTGTGCATTGAAGAAAATATGACCAATCAACTGATCAACAGGATAGTCGGGGCGCTGTTGGCGAAGATCCTCAAGCACCTGGGCGGCACCAGCAGGGTCAACACCACGCTGAACCATCGCATACTTATAATAACCATCGGGTTCCTTCGGGTCAAAATAGATGGCGTTCTGATAAGCAACAGCAGCGTCACCGCCATTGTTATCACTAACAGCAATATCACCCTTCAGCAACCATACATGTGCGTTCTTGTTGTCGCGAGCCAAAGCACGCTCTGCGAAATCACGAGCATTTACGAGATCCTTCTGCTCCAAGAATGCACGTCCAATGGCCAAGAGAACCTCTGTGTTTTTCTTGTACTTCTTGCCAAAGTCCTTCACCTGATCGCTGAGATTTGCAGGCTTGGCCTTGATAACACTCACTACCTGCTCGATAACGGCCTTGTTGTCGTCTTGAGCCATACCAGGGGCTGCTGCACCAAACAGCAAAGCACCCATCAATACATATTTAATAGTCTTCATAATTCTAAACGTTAATGGGGTTGTTGTTCTCAAAAATTCTTATTCTCTCTTGTCTGACTTTTAAATAATGGTTTCTTTATAAAGCAGACGATGAATGAGACCAAAAGTTTTATTTATTGACTTACATTAACATCCCGCACATTGATCTGACCCAAAACGGGAAGCAAACCAGCCTTCATCACGATGCGCTGACCCTTTGGCCCCTCAATGAAGTGAGCGAAGCCCCAAGGCAAGCCACGGCGCGGATCATTCAGAAGCGCATAGATGGTTCTCACGAGAGGATATTCACCATTATAGATGTAATATTGGTAAGGCAACCTGCTGCTCGCCGGTGTGGCAGGATGAACCTTGCTGACCCGCATGACGCGAATGTTTTTATTGAAAGTGAGATTGGTAGAATCGTGCTTATCGTTAAGCCAATTGTTACCAATAACACCAATCGCGCCAGGGTTTTCCTCAACATATTTAATCACCTCGGCAGTCTTGTTCACCGCAGCCACATTGGGATTGGTGATCGGCTTACCGCCAAGTATGGAATCTTCAACGTAATGGACTGTGCTCGACTTAGCATTGTCGAATACAACAGTGATGGTGCCACTTGATGCTCCATTGGAAATGTCGCTCCACTTAGTGGCCTTTCCACTCATAACATTCATGATGTCCTGAACAGAAATAATTGTGTCGCTACTGGCCTTGTTCACAATGAAGGCCAAGGCGTCGTAAGCCACCTTGATCGACACAGGCCTAAAGTTCCTTGCCTGCAAGTTTTGAAGCTCAGACGCTTTGAAGTCACGAGCAGCAAAAGCCAACCAAGCCTTGCCATCCAAAAGACGATTGATAGCATCCGACTCGTTGGTATACACAGGAGTAACCTTAGCTTGGGGATAATCGAATTGGAAGACCGTACGCTCTTCCTCAATAATGGGACTAAAACTTTCATCAGAGACGAAAGAGATCGCCCCTGATGAGTAAGTATCAGTTCGACCGTCTTTGCCCTTCTTGTTATCAGAACAAGAAAAGCAAAGACCGGCGAACAGTGTTAATCCTACGAAAAAGTAAGATGTTGATTTCTTCATACAATTAGTTGCTGAGTCTGAAGGTCACAGGAAGTCTGAAACGTGAGCGAACGACATTACCGTTCTGCTTACCAGGAATCCAGTGAGGCATAGATTTCACGACACGAGTAGCCTCGCGGTCAAGAGACGGGTCAACGCCACGCTCCACCTTCACGTCAGTGATTGAGCCATCACGCTCAACGACGAACGATACGGTAACACGGCCTTGAATACCATTTTCCTGAGCCACTGCAGGGTACTTGATGTTATCGTTCAGGTATCTGAACAGGGCGGCTTCACCACCGGGGAACGAAGCCTGCTGCTCAACGACCTCAAAGACCTTATTCTCTACTTCGGGCTTCGGAGCGGCGATAGGCTCATCGGCAACACGCTGTGTCACCTTCAGCACCTCACCAGTCTCACTGTTACCCTTAACGTCCAAAGCACCGATGGCTGTGGTGGTCTGCATCAACTCCTCCTGGGTCTTCATCTCATCCTCGGGCTTCACCTCGTTATCCTTCTTGATAACAGGAGCCGTAAACTTGATAGAAGACTTAACCTCCTTAACCACCTCTTGTTTCTTCTCAGGAATTTGGATCTCCTTACGCTTCACCTCAGCCTTCTTCTTAGGCTGGTTGATCTGCGAGATCTCAGTAACCTGTTCGTTCTTCTGGTGGTTCAGTTGGTACTGGTCGTAAGCTGTTTTAGCCACATAGACACCGATAAGGACCAAAGCGATGATCGCAATGATAACGATTGCATAGATGTTTCTCCTAGGAGTTTGTCTACGGAGCTTATATGCGCCGTATTCCTTATTACGTCCTTCAAAGACAAGATCGGTCCAACCGTTCGTTGTTAAATCAATGTTTGCCATTTTCTTAAACTATTAATGATTTAGACCTTTGACTTACTCCTTGACGTTGTTCTTCTTGAGAAGAGCCTCGTCGTCGGCATTCATCTTATCAATCACATACTTACCAATGCTGCAAATCTGCATTTCATCGAGAGCGTCAACCAAGTTCTTGTAGGTAGAATTGTCCGTAGCCTTGATGATGACGGTCATGGTCTGGATCTTCTTACCATTGATATTACCAGCCTTGATCTTAGCCAAGGAGGCGTTATAGGTTGAATCGTCCATCTTCTTACCCTCACTCTCAAGCTTTGTGCGCTGGTCATCGAGAGCCTGCTTGGCCTTCATGACATCCTGCACAGGAGAGGTTCCATCCTCAGTGACGTGGTTGATCAGGACCTGACGGATACCCTTGCTTCCCCAAGTAGTCTTTTGCAAGCACTCGGGCTTCTCGGGCTTAATCAGTCCAGCAACATAATAGATCTGGTTGTTTGCGCAGCAATAAATCGTAATGGTGTACGATTCCTTTGTCACGGTCCTATCCTGATCCTGCAAGTTCTTATCGTTACTTGGCATACTCAATTCCATAGTCTGCGGCTTAGCCAAAGACGTACAGAGCATGAAGAACGTGATAAGAAGCATCATCATGTCCACCATAGGCGTAAAGTCTACGCGGACGTTCATCTTCTTCTGTTTGCTTTTTCCTGCTGACATTTATTCGTCCTCCGCTTTCTTATATTGAGTAATCAAATAGTAACGGTTCTCATTCATGTCCTGGAGCTCCGACATGAGCTTCTTCACTACCTTGTACGGTGTCTTGATGTCGGCCTTGATAGCGATCTTAGCTTCGGGGTTAGCCTGATGTGCGGCCTTCACCCACAGCTGGAATTCGCTCATGGCAGCCTCGCCCTCCTTACCAGGGACAGAGTCCGTTGGGATACCATACTTCTTGATAGCCTCAGGCATATCTGACTTACTCAGATTCAGATACCCCTCGAGCTCGCTCATTGGAACACCCCACATGGGGTCGTCAAGGAACTTGGCGCGCTGGGCGGCAGTCAGCGAGATACCGAACTGTCCGGTAATATCGTCGAGGACGACCTGCACATCCGACACCTTGTCCATGTTCATGAAAATCTTGCCGTCATTACCGACAAGGATATTCAGGACATTCTTATCTGGAACTTTAATCTCAGACACAGATCCCGGCGTTTCCACTTTCACTGGCTCACTCTTCGTAAATGTTGATGTCAACATAAAGAAGGTCAGCAAAAGCACCATCACGTCGGACATAGGAGTCATATCGATCCAGACGTCTGCTTTCTTAATTTTTACTTTACCCATAGCGATAAATTTTTAAAGGGTTAGCAAAAATTAAGCCTCATCTGCGTGGCTGGCTTCGTATGTCTGTGCGATTGAATAACCTACCTCGTCAAGTGCATATGTCAACTTATCGATCTTGTTGGTGAAGAAGTTATAGGCGATAACAGCGCACCAAGAAGTAGCGATACCGAAAGCAGTGTTGATCAGAGCCTCAGAAATACCAGTAGACAGGGCGAGTGAGTCACCACCACCACCAGCAGCCAGAGCCTGGAACGAACGGATCATACCCGTCACAGTACCGAGCAGACCAGTAAGAGTACCAAGAGTAACGATAGTGGCGATGATCGGGAGGTTCATCTGCAGAGTAGGCATCTCGAGCTGAGTGGCCTCCTCGTGAGCCTGCTGGATCTTAGCGACCTTCTGGCTCTTCTTCAGAGAAACGTTAGCACCGCTCTCCATGTCCTTGTAAGCGCGGAGAGAAGCCAGCACTACGTTGGCTACAGAACCCTTCATCTTGTTGCAGAGGTCCTCTGCCTTAGCGAAATCATTGGCCTTCAAGGCAGCCTTGATGTTCTGCACGAACTTGGTGAGGGGCTGCTTACCGAAAGCGGTCTTCAGAGCCAGGTAGCGCTCTACAGCGAGGCAGAGCACGGTGAGCAACAGCGTGTGGATGATAGGCACAACGTATCCACCCTTGAAGATTGTACCGAGCATGTTCACAGGAGCGTTGGCGTTGTCGCCACCCTGGAAGTTAGCGCCGTCACCAAGGACGAAATTGAAGATGCAGATAGCAGCAACGAAGCATACAACGATGATCCAGAATGCGCCTCTGATACCAGTGAAGCCCTCAGACTTCTTAGCAGCCTTGGGGGCTGCGGCTTTTTGTGTAGTTGCCATAATTTAATGAATTAATTTTGATTATTGATAAATTTAAGTTATGTCCGAAGTAATTTAGGTTCTTATTGTATTCACCCCAAAGCCCCTCGACAATGCGCTCTAAGCACCATCTGCCGAAGGAATTCTTTCGCAAAGATAGCAAATTACAAGTGACTTTGTGCGAATTTATTAACTTTTAACACAATTTTATTTCAACACGGCAAGAACCTCTTTGATGCGTCGCATCGCCTCGCGGATGTTATCGTCGCTTGTGGCGTAGCTCATGCGGAAGCAATCGGGCTCGCCGAAAGCATCGCCTCCTACCGTCGCAACGTGCGCTTTTTCAAGGATATACATGGCGAAGTCGGTGGAATTGTTGATCACAGTCTCGCCATCGCTCTTGCCGAAGAAGCTGCTGCACTTGGGGAAGAGATAGAACGCACCCTGGGGAACATTGACCTCAAGTCCGGGAATGTCCTTAGCGAGCTTCACAATGAGGTCGCGGCGGCGCTCAAAGGCTACGCGCATCTGCTCCACGCAGTCCTGACTTGCCACATAGGCGGCCACGGCAGCCTTCTGGCTCACGTCACAAGTGCCGCTGGTGTATTGTCCCTGCAACTTGTTGATGCCCTTTACAATCCATGCCGGAGCGGCCACCCAACCCAGTCGCCAACCCGTCATGGCATACGCCTTGCTCACGCCATTACAGATGATGGTGCGCTCCTTCATGCCGGGATAGCTGGCAATGCTTGCGGCCTTGCCCACATAATTGATATGCTCGTATATCTCATCCGACAGCACGAAGATGTCCTCGTGCTTGAGGACGACCTCAGCCAAGGCGTTCAACTCCTCCTGCGAGTAGACGCTACCCGTGGGGTTGCTGGGCGAGCAGAGGATGAGCATCTTGGTCTTGGGCGTGATGGCAGCCTCCAACTGTTCTGCCGTCATCTTGAAATCTTGCTCAAATCCGGCGCGAACGACCACCGGTGTGGCACCTGCCAACTTAGCCATCTGCGGATAGCTAACCCAATAAGGTGCGGGTATGATAACCTCATCTCCAGGGTTTACCAAGGCCAGGATGGTGTTGCACACACCCTGCTTGCCACCTGTTCCTGCGATTACCTCATTCGTTGTATAGTCGAGACCGTTCTCTTTCTTCAGTTTTTCAACGATTGCCTCGCGCAAATCCATATATCCCGGTACGGGCGAATACTTGGAGAAGTTGTCGTCGATAGCTTTCTTTCCAGCCTCCTTGATATGATCAGGCGTGTTGAAATCGGGTTCACCGACGCTCATGTTAATCACGTCGACACCTTGTGCCTTCATCTCATTACTCTTCTGCGACATAGCCAGCGTGGCCGATGGAGCCAGGCGGTTGAGTCGATCTGATAATTGTGCCATAATAACCAATTAATATTTATCAATACACCTTTTGTGCAAAAGTAGCATATTATTCATAGAAACGGAAACTTTCCGCCTTTATTTTATGACGCGATGCCACTTTTTATCCACTTTGTAACTTATTGCCTCTTATTTAAGATGTAAGAGGTGCCCCATGCGGTCGCGCTTGGTCCGGAGATACTCCACATCGTATTTGTTTGCTGCCACCTCAATGGGCACGTTCTCCACGATTTCCAAGCCATAGGCTTCCAATCCCACTCGCTTGGTGGGGTTGTTGGTCATGAGTCTCATCTTATGCACCCCGAGGTGTCGCAACATCTGCGCGCCACAGCCATAATCGCGCTCATCGGGCTTGAATCCGAGATGCACGTTGGCATCAACGGTGTCGAGTCCTTCCTCCTGGAGTTTGTAGGCGGCGATCTTGTTCATCAGTCCGATGCCTCGTCCTTCCTGCTGCATATAGATGATGACGCCCTTTCCCTCTTTCTCGATCATCTGCATGGCCTTGTGCAACTGCTCGCCACAGTCGCAGCGCTTACTTCCAAGGATATCGCCAGTGGCACAAGACGAGTGCACACGCACGAGGATAGGCTCATCCTCCTCCCATGTGCCCTTGATGAGCGCCATGTGCTCCAGTCCGTTGCTCTGTCGGAACGGGATGAGATGGAAATGTCCGTAAATGGTGGGCAGGTCGGCCTCATCGCCCACCTCAATGCTGCTTTCCTTCTTCAGGCGATAAGCAATGAGGTCTTTGATGGTGATGATTTTCATTCCCCACTCCGCAGCTTTTTCCTGCAACTGGGGCATACGCGCCATCGATCCGTCATCGTTCATGATCTCCATGAGCGCGCCAGCGGGATAGAGTCCTGCCAGTTTGCAGAGGTCTACGGCCGCCTCGGTATGTCCTGAGCGTCGGAGCACACCATTGTCTTGCGCATAAAGTGGGTTGATGTGACCCGGGCGTCCGAAGGTCTGCGGTGTCGACATCGGGTCGGCAAGTGCGCGTATGGTAGCGGCGCGGTCGTGTGTCGACACGCCCGTGGTGCATCCCTCGAGCTTATCGACCGTCACGGTGAACGGTGTGCCCAACATCGACGTGTTGTCCAATACCTGATGAGGTAAGTCAAGTTCCTCAGCCCTCGACAGCGTGATGGGTGCACAAAGCACGCCACGCGCATTCTTCAGCATGAAATTGACATCCTCCGGGGTGATTTTCTCGGCGGCAATGATCAGGTCGCCTTCATTCTCGCGATCCTCATCGTCGACGACGATAACGAACTTACCCTCTTTGAAATCTTTGAGAGCATCTTCAATGCTACTGAGTTTAAAGTCTGCCATATTTTATACCTTATTATAATATCATGTGAAACAGGTGTTGGTTAGCCTGCGCTCGCAGTTCTTTACCGTTGTCGGCAGGCGGTTCTGCGCCCTGAGCATGCCTCAGCTACGGCATTTCGCCCTTGGCTCACCTCACCTTAATTATATGAATAATATGTTTTTCAGTTCTCGTTCCGATGGTCTATAGTGTTTCTCATCCATCCGGCGGAGGCTCCATGGGGAGGCCCACCGCCGTTATGATTCATGTCATTGGGTTTCTCGCTCACCACCCGCCAAGTGTTTCTCCACATAGTTGGCGATGCTGCTGTTGGTGTTTCTCACCACCTGCAGGTCATGGTACAGTCGCAAGCGGAAACGCCACATACGACAATAGAAGAACGCGCCGAGTGGCAAGCAGATGGCCGACGCCACGTTGAGCCACGGTTTCTCGAAAGGTCTCGTGTGCGCTTTCACCGCCAGCACCGGGTAGTGGTTGATCTCATGCATCACCTGTCGGTCGCGCGTATTGCCTAAGTCCTCAATGACACTCTCCAGTTGCTCACTGATGCGTTCTATCTCATGGTCGGGCTCGTACTTAAAGAACACCTTCACCACATTGGGCGGCGACTTCAGGTTATGCTTGCGTGCGTAATCGGCCACAGCGGCGCTGATGCGGCGCAGTTGGGCTGCGTCAGCCTGATAATCAGGTTCCTGGATGACAATTTCCTTGCCTGCGATATGCCGTTTTTCTCGCAGTCCCAACGCCTTCATGAACACGCTGCGCCACAGATCGGCGTTAAACACCATCGAATCCTTGCATGCCTTATAGGTGATAAACACCGCGGCAGGCAGAAGCACGCCCAACGCCAGCGTCTTTCCGAACCACACATCCCACGTGCCTTGGCGCGCCATGCGATAGCCCACGTTGTCGAGGATGTAGTAAACGATGAACACAAAGACCGACACAATGACGGGCACGCCCAGTCCTCCCTTGCGGATGATGGCTCCAAGCGGCGCACCGATGAAGAAGAACAGCAGGCATTGCAATGCCAATGTGAACTTATTGATGGCCTCTATCTCATGCTCGCGTATCAGGCGATCGTTGTCTTTCGTCATCATGCTCTTGAACTCCAGGTCGTTCAGCTCATTCTGCACACGCGACATGGCGTCGCCGAGCATTTGCCGTTTCTTGTCGCGGCTCTCCTTCTCCACCAGTTTGTCGAAGTCGAAGTTTTTCGCCAGTGCCCGTTTCACGGCCTTCGCCGAGTCGTTCGACGCGATCACAGGCGATTGGTAGTAAAGGCGTTTCGCATCCTGGTAGAACGCGCGTCCCACACTGTCATACGTATGGTTGAGCGAGTCCATGGCATGGTAAATCTGTTCGAGGCTCTTACCGCGCGCATCGTTGGAGAGCGACGCCGCATCTGTCATGTTGAAATCGCCGTCAAAGTCGAGCACGATCCGCTTGGCGATGAAGCTCTCGCGGCGGTAGGGCACCGAAGCGCTGCCCGACAGCTCCTGCGATTGCATGTTCTCAAACCACTCTCCGCTCCACAGCGTCAGCAACAGGTGTTTCTTCTCGGCCGTCGACTGCAACATGCCCGAGTCGGCGAGGATGATGGCGGCGTCCTCAAAGCTGTTGGTCATGCGATAGATCATGATGCCATAGAGCTTGCCCGTCTTCAGGTCCTTCTTCTGCACATAGATGTTGCTATTGGGTATTCCGTCGTAGAAGATGCCTTCAGGAATCTCCAGCTCCGGACTTTTCTGCTTCATGGAGATGAGCAGTTGGGTAATCTTCAGGTTGGCGTTTGGTCCGACGTTGTTTTGGAAATAGAACGATCCCACACAGATGAGCATCGACACCACGATGAGCGACCGGAAGGTCTGCATGAGCGATATGCCCGCCGACTTGATGGCCGTCAGCTCACTGCTCTCACCCAGGTTTCCGAAGGTAATGAGGCTACTGAGGAGAATGGCCAACGGCAAAGCTTGTGGCACAAGCATCAGGGCCATGTACCACAGGAATTGGGCCATGACCTCTAAGGATAGTCCTTTGCCGATCAGCACGTTGATATACCTCCAAAGGAACTGCATCATCAGCACAAACTGGCAGATGAAGAATGTTCCTACAAAGAGGAGGCCGAACTGTCTGACAATGAATATGTCGAGTTTCTTAATTCGAAAGTTCATAAACCATCATCTCTTGGCGCTTTGCGCCCCTAACGGCGCTATACACCAATTTGCTGCAAAGGTAATGGAAAAATATAAGAAACCGTTATCTTTATTCTACTTTATCGCTCTGTTTAGCGATAATTATCAATTCCCCAATCGGCCTTTCGGTCGAAAAGGGCACTCATAATGGGTCTGCGCAGCCCTATTTCTTTCGTTGCTGCGACTTTCGGTTGGCGCGTTGTTCGCGATACTTGGCCTTTTGCTTGGCCGACCCTGAGCCGTGGGCACCAGTGATGTATTTCTTTTTCTTGGCCTTGGTCTTCACCTTGTCGTCATCATCCTTTTTCGCGCCCCGCGAACCGCCGCTGAAGTTGATGCCTTGAATGAGTATCTCTTCGAAATTATCCATATTAGAAAGGGTGTTAACCCCAGGTCTCTCCTTGCGTGGAGAGACTTGGGGAGTTAGGGTAATGAATGGGTGCTGTGAGATTAATGGTGGAACAGTCTCACGTGCGTCATGGCCATGGCCATGCCATACTTGTCGCATGTCTCAATAACATTGTCGTCGCGGATGGATCCACCTGCCTGTGCAATGTATTTCACACCGCTCTTGTGAGCGCGCTCAATGTTGTCGCCGAAGGGGAAGAAGGCGTCCGATCCCACACACACGTCGGTGTTCTGGGCGATCCAAGCCTTCTGCTCGGCACGGGTGAAGGGCTCTGGCTGCTCTGTGAAGAACTGCTGCCATGCGCCATCACGCAACACGTCGTCGCACTCCTCCGAGAGATACACGTTGATGCAGTTGTCGCGGTCGGCACGACGGATGTGATCCTTGAACGGCAGGTTGAGCACCTTCGGGTTCTGGCGCATCCACCACTCGTCGGCCTTCGATCCAGCCAAACGGGTGCAGTGCACACGGCTCTGCTGTCCGGCACCAATGCCGATGGCCTGTCCGTCCTTCACGTAGCACACCGAGTTCGACTGTGTGTACTTCAGCGTGATAAGGGCAATCTTCAGGTCGCGCAGCGCCTCGGGGGTGAACGTCTTGTTGACTGTGGGCACATCCTCAAAGAGGGCGGGGTCGCTAAGGTCCACATTGTTGCGCCCCTGCTCAAAGGTAACGCCAAACACCTGCTTACGCTCAATGGGCTCAGGCACATAGCTGGGGTCCACCTTGATGACGCAATAAGTGCCCTTGCGCTTAGCCTTCAGGATCTCGAGCGCCTCGGGTGTGTAGTCGGGAGCGATGACACCGTCCGACACCTCACGCTTGATGAGCAGCGCCGTTGCGGCGTCGCAGGTGTCGCTCAGGGCGCAGAAGTCGCCATACGAGCACATGCGGTCGGCGCCGCGGGCGCGCGCATAGGCCGTGGCCAGTGGTGTGAGCTCAAAGTCGACATCATCCACGAAGTAGATCTTCTTGAGCGTGTCGCTCAGGGGCAGTCCCACGGCAGCGCCCGCTGGGCTGACGTGCTTGAACGAGGCTGCTGCGGGCAGGCCTGTGGCCTCGCGCAACTCCTTGACCAACTGCCATGAGTTGAGCGCGTCGAGGAAGTTGATGTAGCCTGCACGGCCGTTAATCACTTCTACTGGGAGCTCGCCGTTCTCCATGTAGATACGGGCGGGTTTCTGGTTGGGATTGCAACCATACTTAAGTGCGTATTCTTTCATTTTATGATAAGATGGGTATAATCTTACCGCAAAGTTACAAAAAAGTGAAGAAGTGAGAAAGCCACAACGAGTTTTTTGCTCATTTGCTTTCCCACTTTTCTCCCTTTTCGTATCTTTGCACGCGGTATTAGTCTGTTATGAAAATATGAAACGCGATTTAAAGAGCCTCTTCGCCATCGCTGGCAAGAAGATGGCGCATCCCCGCCACGAGTTGGTTGAGGATTTCGAGAATGTCTCCGAGATCTGTTCCAAGCACCACGTCAACCTGAGCAGCCACTCGCTGAAGAAATTGTGGGAGCTGGTAACAGGCAAGCGCAAGTTGTCGAAGGAGGCCAAGGACCGCTTGGCCCTTTTTGCCGGCTTTCAGAGCTGGGACGACCTCGACGATGCGCTGCATGGCGACGTCGACGCCTCCATCAACTACACCGACAAGCCCCGCCAGTAACGTCAGTTCATACGCATCGACTCGATCGACACCACTCGATTGGCATTGACGCGCGCCCGCTTGTTACCCCATTTAAGCTGATAGCTTGCCGATAGCGTAGCCATGAACATGGAACGGTCGAACCTACTGTCATAACGGAACTGTTGTGTCATCGTCCTACTGCGCGTCAGGAAGGTGTAACTGCAATTCAAACCCACATACAATCTGTTCTTCAGGAACCACTTACCCAGACTGCCGTCTATGTTTCCTAAGTAATAAAGGTCTGAATACAACGACCGCTGCGAGCTGTTCAGCTCGGCCGAGCAGCTCAAACTGATGTCGCCTGGCAACGTGGCCATCGACAAGAATCCTCCTGTCACTTGGCTGGCCACCCGTCGCTCACCGCCATAGCTTTCCTTCGACCATTTATACGTGCAATGGTAATTGACGCGCCACTTGTCGGAGAGCTGCAGCATGGGGAATCCCACATAGAGGAAGATGTACTGATGGTGCAGTCCGTTGTCGTACGAAATCACCTCATTCTTATTGTCGTCCAACTGGTAGATACGCGAGGTGGCCAACGTATTTACATACTTGCTTCTTAACGAGAAACCGCCAACACGTGTTTGCAAGGCTATCTCATCCGTAAACCCCGGCGCAAGGTTGGGGTTGCCTTTGTCGTACGAATACTCGGACCGCCAGGCGTTTGAGGGATCCATGGCGATAAGGTTCGAGAAGTCGTAGCTGCGCTCATACTGTAGGGTTAGGGTCTTGTACGACTCGGGGTCGTAGATGTAGGTAATGGTGGCGAAGGGCAGCAACTTGCTCACATCGCGCGTATAAGACGACGACACGCCGCCTTGTTCCACCACGGGCTTCATGTGCGAGTTGAGGTAGCGTGTTCCCACATTCACATCCCACACCCCTTTGCTATACTCGTAGCCCAACGAGCCATCGAACGAAGATTCCTTGTAAAGGCAACGATAGGCGTTCGCCCCATCGACCAACGGCAGGCAATAGTGGCTCTTGTTGTCCCAACTGGTTACACTTGCCGACGTTATGAGTTGATGTGCTTTGGCCAATTTCCATGTGGCCGACAAACTTCCGGAGAACAGGTGGTAGTAGGCCATCTTGTCTTGCCTAAACAGGTTCTGCTGTCCATTGGCAAGGGTCTGGTCACGATTCGTGTGCCCATCGTCTTCCTTAAACGCGTAATTCAACGAGCCATACAATGTTGCAATGGGCAGCTCGCCATAATAGTTTACCATACCTTCAAACTGGTTGATCTTGCGCCGCTCACCCACATAACCGGTCGTCGTTCCCGTCTGCAAGCTGTTCCCAAAGACGTCGTTGTGTGTTTCGGCAGTCTGCGACCGTTTCTGGTGCATACCGCTTACATTAAGCGACACATTATTGTTTTTATCGATCTCATACGAAAGGCCGCCTGTTAGCCACAAGGTCGGCTTAAACTTCAGGTGCGTCATTTGGGTTTCTTTACGCACCTCGTCCGACTCGTAGAGGTGCGTGGTGTTCTTCATCCCACGGTTGAGCACCGATCGCGGTGTGTAATCTGGCAAGAGAAACATCGACCACTTGCCAATGCGTTGCTGAATGTTGAGCGTGGGCTTGGCCTGGAAATCATAAACATTCGATGCTTTGGCGGATGCGCCCACGGTGGCGTTGCCACCATCCTCATATCTCTTTGTGGTAATCTTAAGCACAAAAGCCATCTTGTCGGTAAGCAACGGGTCGGCTGTGCTATTGAGCACTTGCACAGAGACGATGTTCTTGGCCTGCAAGGTGCGCAGATATCCCACGAGGGCGCTGCCCGTATACATCAAGCGCTTATTGTTGACAAACACCGACCCTATGTTCTCTCCGTAAGCCTGAAACTCGCCATCCTTCAGGTACAAGCCTGGCAACATGCGCATGGCATCAACCAGTGTCACACCTTTGAACAGCTGATCATTGGCTATATTGGCCACATATCCCCTTGCATTGTAGCTAATGCGCTTGGCCGTGACCTCCACACCTGCCAGTTCGCTGCTGCTCTCACGCATCACAATGGGTGGCAAATCCATGTTGCCCAAACATTCAACGCGTGCCTCGTATGGGGCAAAGCCCGTAAACGTAACGCGCATCGTATAGTAATTAAGCGGAAGCTTCACCTCGAAATATCCTGCTGTGTCGACCACCACATCGGTCATCTTCGGCGTTTCGTCCATCGAGGAAAACCGCACATGGGCACCCACCAACTTGGCACCAGCCTCATCCACAACACGTCCTGTCACGGCAAGGTTGTCATCTTGAGCGAAAGACGGCAACACGCCCACGCACAAGCATAATAAAAAAAGGAACGTCTCCTTCATGAAATTCTTAATTCTAATATGCAAGTTAACAATTCATACCACAATCAGCATATTATAGGACATGTTGATTGTGGTACGACCACGGAAATACTATTCTGTTTTACTAAGCAGGGTCAGGCTTCGAAGGTGGTGCAACAATAACCACATTCTTACCATCAAGATGCTTCCACTTGCAACCACATTTTGGGCAAGTAAAGACCTTACTATCCGTATTAAAGTAGGTCTCTACATAGCCACAATTAGGGCATGTGGTGATGTTATACATCGCTTGCACCATACCTATTTGACTTACCGGAGCAAAACTCGATACCGAAAACGATAGAGAGCATAACAAAAATAGAAGAATTAACTTTTTCATACGCTTGAGTATTAATTGTTAATAACCATTTGCAAATATAATGAAAAACAAATAAAAAACAAGTAACTATTCAGCGAAAGGGCATGGCGGGGTATCAAGCCTCAAATAAGGCT
>NZ_JAXVAE010000058.1:0-1305 GCF_037460745.1 Hallella sp.
GTGGTGAGCGATTTTCCGTCAGGCAAAGCCAATTCCTTCACCTCGCGTGGAGTGGTGCCCAACTTGAAGTCGAACATCAGATAACCATGCTGGCTGCTGATCAAAGCCTGGTTGCTCGACGACATGTTCAATGTGTGCAGGAGGTAATTGCATGCAAATATTCGGGAATACTTCCGGCTTTCCGGGTCAAAATGCAGGAAGATGGAGGCGTCGGTCTTGCTCCTTTCGTCACGTCCGGTTCTGATCTGGTAAAACTGTCCGTCGGGTGTCTTAACGGTGAGCGAGGTGTTGCGGTAGCGCTGGGCGTCGAGCGCAGGATAAGCGGAGGCGGTATAAGCCAACTCGCCTTTCAGGAATGTCGCTACGATTCCCGAATCCATAAAAGCATAGACCTGCTGGCCGTCGGTATCCAAATCTTGCAGACTGCCCCATTCTTTCCTTAAGGAGATGAGGCACCCTTCCTGCGTATTGAGCAGCGTGTTGCCCATCAGTACCCAGACCTGCTTTCTGCTGTCAACAAACAGGTCCTGGATGTCGCGCCCTTTCAAGCCGTTTAGGATTTGCCCCGTTTCGTGCAACAGGGAATCAAGAGGATGCTCCAAGAGTCGCCCTTCAGTGAGCTGAACGCAGAATATCTTTTGGTAATCCTTCACCCAGAGACGGTTCCTGTTGTCGGCGTAAAGGTGCGTCTGCCCCTTGTACGCAGCAATGCTTTCCTCCTTTTCTGAGGGGAGAGGGATGAGCACGAAACGTCTTCCGTCGTAGAGATTGATGCCCTTGCGGGTTCTCACCGCCAACTGGCCGTCTGCCAACTGCATCATCTGGAGAATGCAATTGTCAGACAGTCCCTGTCGCGTATTGAGCACATAGAAGTAGTCGTTCTTCCCTACTTTCTGTGCGAAACAGGAAAACGGCTGGCCCAATAGGCAGAAAAGGACAATAAACAAGAAAACCTTACTCATAGCGTTTCAATGGCGGTTGTAAGCGCTGAAGCGCCCCCGCAGCAATGTTGTGCGATGATCTCTTTCGTGAATACACATATTTCATAGAGGGCTTTGATGCGCCATTCAGCATGGTTATAGCGACGCGTTATCAGCAACAAAGATAATGAATTATTGTCGCACAAACAAATAATCACGCAAAAAGTCCCAATGTTGGCGACAATTATGGTAAAAGCTTGGGTGCCGCATGGGCTCCTTCGGATGTGGAAGGTTATAGCTTAGGTGCGAATGGCCAGAGCGCAATTCGTAAGGTGCCCACCGCCTGCGGCGATGGCCTCTGGGGTCTACAGAACACGGATATCAC
>NZ_JAXVAE010000059.1:0-13941 GCF_037460745.1 Hallella sp.
AGTATATTTCAATTATGGATTAAGGGTGCAGCGCTACCGCTGAATAGTTACTTTTGCCACCTTGTATTATAACAAATATCCTACGGGGAGGGGGTTGGCGAACAGCCGCTCGTTGGAGCTGCGCCAAGGCTTTGGTGTGCGGATGGCTTGTGGAACGCCATAGGGACCTATGAGGCTTGCGGTGTGTGGATACCGAGAAGGGTGGGGGATGTTTGGGAGCGTTATGCCTAAGTAGGAAAGGGATGGATGAGAAGGTGTGTGGAGGAAGGGCTTGTGCTTTCGGCCGACTGTAAATCAACGGGTTGCGAATGGGTCAAACAGTTGGTCGAATAGGTTGTTACGTTATATAATATAACATAGCTACACAATACATTATGCGTTGTGTTGTGAGCGAAATGCTAAAATATCTTATATTATAGCTAAAAGTTTGCTGAATTGCCAATTGTTGCATACCTTTGCATTATTAAAATAGAGAAGGAAACAATGGAACAGAAGAACAAGATTATCATCTTTTCGAATATCAAAGGCGGTGTTGGAAAGACCACCCTTTGCAGTCTTTTTGCAACTTATCTGGCCGAAAACGGCATGCCTGTAGCGGTTCTCGACGCCGACTTGCAGCAGTCGTTGTATCGTCACCGTGTGCGTGAGGAGAAGGCCGATCCTGAGCAGAAGATGCCTTGGCAGGTCACCCCGCTCGACACCTCGGACATTAAGAAGGTGAACAAGGTGATGAAGGAGCTGAAGAAGGTGCCAGGTAACGTGCTTATCGACTGTCCGGGTAACCTCAACGATAAGAGCCTGGCGGCCGTTTATGCCGCTGCTGATGTAGCCGTCATTCCCATGTCGTTCGATCCCGACACGGTCGATGCTACGGGTATCTTCCTCAAAGCGCTGAAGAGCATCTCTAATTGCAGCATGGTTTTCGTTCCCAACCGCATCAACGACCACGAGGGTAAGGCCGAGGAGCGCAAGCAGCGCGCGCAGACCGTTAACATTCTGGAGCTCGTGGGAACGGTGGTTCCGCGCATCAAGCAGGGTGTGGCCATCAAGCGCTATTCCACGATCTATTCGTTGGAGAGCAAGCAGAAGAAAATTGTGGCGACGACCTTCGACGCCATCATGAAGGCAATCATGTAATATAAGGAGAATAAGATATGGCAAACAAGAGACCCTTGGTGGAGAATCCATTGGAAGACATGGACATCACCAACATCGTGAGAAGCATCACCAACGATACCGCAGACGCTGGCGCCACTGCTGTTGCCGATGACGCCGAAGCCTCTGTTGCAGCCCCCAAGCCGAAGGCCCCTAAGCGCCCGAGCAAGGCCGGCCACACCGTTTCGAAGGCTTTTGCCGACCAGCTCATCAACAATTACCTGCGTTACGACAAGAGTTCGGAGAAGGGCAAGCCCATTTACGTGTCGAGCGATTTGGTGAACCGTTTGCAGGAGATCAGCGAGAAGTACCACAAGCGCCTTTCGGCCCGTGCTATCACGCAAGCCCTTCTGGAGACCTTCTTCAACGAATTTGATGGCGAGGACACGGTCGACGAGTTCATGCGCCGCATCCATTACGTCGCTCCTTCTGAGAAAGAGCTTGCTGCCCGCAAGATTGCTGCCGAGAAAGCCCGCGAGGCACGCCGCAAGGCGAAGTAACATTTGGCTTCTTGCCCGATATCGTTGGCGGCCTCCCAAAGCGCAATGCATAGCCTGCTGCGTTTCGAGGCTGCTCGCCTGAAACGTTCGTTTGTGGCGTTTCGAAGTAGGCAAAGGTGCTAACAGAGCGTTAACAGGGCTCACATTGCATCCATGATGAGGTTCGTGGTGCGGTGTGGGCCCTGTTCTCATGACCGATTGAAGGTTATTTCACCCGAATGATATCCTCCCATCGGGTGGTGAAATTGTGGCTGCGGAAATCGTGCTTGATAGCGTCGCGGAACGAGCCGGCCTTTCCTTTCCCATGCTTGGCGGTGTATTGCTGGCTGCCCAACACCACCGTTTCAGCCCCATTCAGCTTGTTGATCTTATCGATGGATGCCGTCAGTCTTTTCAGTTTCTCGTGTTTCTCTGGGTCGAAGTCGAGGAAATTGGTTTGCACCTTTCCCTCATCGCTGATGGCCGACACGATGACGCCGGCCCGTTTATACTTGTATCCCTGAATGAAGATACGCTTCAGCGCCCTCAGGGCCGCATCCACCACCTCCTGCGTGGAGTTTACTGGCGTGAGCAGCACCTCCATGGCCGAGTTGCTATATTGCGGCAGGTCGTCGCGAAAGCGGTTTGTGTCGATAAACACCATGATGTTGGCGCATACGGTATGCTGCCTTCTCAATTTCTCCGCACACCGCGCCGCATAGTTGCTCACTTGCGTCCGCAGGCCCAACAGGTCCTCTATCATGCCAGGAAATGAGCGACTTGTGCAGATGCTCTTCTTTGTGGCGAGCTGCTCGGTGGGTATGCAGTCGATGCCGTTGAGCTCCATCCATGTGCGTTCGCCCGTTACGTGCAGCTCCTTTCTCACCCACGCTCGTGGCTTCATGGCAAAGTCGTAGGCCGTCCTGATGCCGTACGATTCTAACCGTTCGAGGTATCTCCGACCTATTCCCCACACCTCTTTCAGCGAGAACAGCTTGAGCGCTTTGATGCGTCGCTCCTCCGTGTCGATCACGCAGCAATGCTTAAACGCCGGATAATCCTTGGCAAACCGGTCGGCACACTTAGCCAACGTCTTCGTGGGGGCGATGCCGATGCTGATGGGCATGTCTACCCACTGCCTGGTTTTCAGGCATAGCTCCTCGCCCCACGTCTTCAATGCGTCGTAGGGAAGGTCGTCGAGCACGCAAAACGCCTCGTCGATGCTGTATCGGTAAAATTCGGGGCATGCGTCCCGTATGATCTCCATGACGCGCTGGGTGATGTCGCCATAGAGCTCATAATTGCTCGAGAACACGCCGATTTCCTTTCCGGGAAAGCGTTCAGCCAACTGATAATAGGGTATGCCCATTGGTATGCCCAGTTGCTTGGCCTCTTTGGAGCGTGCCACCACACAGCCGTCGTTGTTGCTCAGCACTACCACGGGCTTGCCATTGAGGTCGGGCCTGAACACCCTCTCGCATGAGCAGTAACAACTATCGCAGTCGCAGATGGCGTAATACTTATTCGGCTTCATCATCTTCCCTCTTTCCGAACTGCGGGTCGATCTTCAGAAAGGCCGTCACGAGGTAGGTCACCGTGCAACACAGAATGACGAGGATAAAATAATGTCGGTAGCCCATCGTCTCTTGCAATGCGCCGGCGAAGAGTCCGAGCAGCATCATCGATAGCGACATCAGCGCCGAGGCCAGGGCATAATGGCTCGTCCTAAACTCCCCGCGACTAAAGTAAATGAGGTAAAGCATGTATGCCGTCAGTCCGAAACCATAGCCAAACTGCTCCAGGAACACACATAGGTTGATGGCGAGCAGGCTCGATGGCAACGCATAACTCAGGAAGACGTAAACCAGGCTGGGCAATGTGAAGGCGAACGCCATGGGCCAAAGCCACTTGCGCAGTCCGCCATGGCTGGCCGCAATGCCTCCGAATATGCCACCTAAGGCCACGCCAATGGCGCCCACCGTGCCTTGCACCAGTCCGTATTCCTGCGGCGACAGTCCCAGTCCGCCGTTGTGCCCGGAGTCGATGAGGAAGAGCGCCGACACCTTCGACAGAAGTCCCTCTGGCAGTCGGAACAGCAAGATGAACATCAGGGCGCCCACCACTTGCTCCTTTCTCACAAATGTGCGGAACGTGTTGGCTATCTCTCGCCATATTGTATGGGTGTTGATGCCCGGCCTCACCACATCCTCCGTGGGACGGGGCAGGGCGTAGCTATGCCATAGCCACAAGGCCAGGAACAATCCCGTAACGCCATAGAACATGAGGCTCCACGAGTAGGGGATGCTGTTTCGGAACACCACCTGCAGGTTTCCCGCCACCATCACCAGCACTCCTTGTCCGAAGATAGTGGCCAATCGGTCGAACACCGACCTGATGCCCATAAACCACGCCTGCTGGTGCCCGTCGAGCCCCAGCATGTAGAATCCGTCGGCCGCAATGCAATGGCATGCTCCCGCAAACGCCAGCAACCAGAAGAAGAACAGCGTGCCTTGCAACCAGAACGCCGTGGGTATGGTGAAGGCGATGCCTCCGAGGGCCGCTCCCACCAGCACCTCCATTGTGAGCACCCACCACCGTTTGGTCTTGATGAGGTCGACAAAGGGGCTCCACACCGGTTTCAGCACCCATGGCAGGTAGAGCCACGAGGTGTAGAAGGTGATGGCAGCATTGCTCAGTCCGAGCTGCTTGTAGAGAATAACAGAGAGGGTCATGACGGCCACGAGTGGAAATCCGTCGCTGAAGGCCAGCGTCGGCACCCATAGCCATGGTGATCGTTTGAATATTTTCATATTGATGATAGTCCTTACTGATACAATGTTGTGATGTCGGCCCCGGGATAATAGTGGGCGAGAATCTCGTCGTAGGCAAATCCCTGTTCGCCCATCACGGCTGCGCCTATCTGGCAGAGGCCCACGCCGTGGCCCCATCCGGCTCCCGTGAGCCTAAATCGTTGTGGCACGCCATGGCTGTCGATATCATATCGGTCGACCACGAAGGCCGAGCTATACAGGTGGCTCTTGCTCAGTGCGCGCCTAATCTCCAGTTCCTTGCCCACGGTGAGCGTGCGTTTCGTTCCCACCATCTTCAGCGTTACGATGCGTCCGCTCTTGCCACGCTCCATGGGCACCAGGTCGACGATCTCCCCGAGGTCCACTTGCAACTTGCTGCTGATGAGCGCCGCCAGTTGCTCTTGCGTGTAATCCACCTGCCACCGGTAGAAATCGGTGGTCTCCTGATCGTAGTCGTTGAGCACCTGCGATAGGATGCTGCGGTCGTTGGTGTTGCAGAAGCTGTCGGGGCGCGTCCTGATCCATCGCTCCGCTTGCGCCTCATCGGTGAGGTCGGGCAGGTCGACGGTGTCGTGATGGACGGCTGCCAGTTGGGCCACTCGGGGCGGCAGTAGGTCGCGCACGGCGCTCAGGTACGTCTTGGGCGTGTTCTCCCAACAATATTGGAACTCCTCGACGGCTCCTCCGCAACATTTCGAGAAACGCGCGTCGCATATCTCACCGTCGGCCGTCAGAATCTGGCCGCGCGTTTGGCTGATGGCCTCGGCCACATGATGGCTCGTCTCTTTTGTGATGCCTTGGTAGCGCTGACAGTGGTCGTCGGCACAAACATCGAAGCGCGTATGGTCCTCACGGTCGTACCAACGGATGAGCGTGTCGTTGGTTTCCACAAACTCCGGTCGGTGGGCCACCGTTTCGGGTTCCGCCTTACGCCGCTCCATCTGCGCCAATAGCCACGACCGCGATATCACGGCGTGCGCCTTGAGCAGTTGCAGGCTCGACGTGGCGCTCATCTCGCTCGATATGACGCTCTCCAGGTATCGCTCTACAGGCAACTCGTTGATGGCCAATACCTTGTTGCCGTTTATCACCAGTCGCAGTATGCCCAGGAAGGTCTGCGTCTCCTTGCGCTCCCAATGGAAGTTGACTCCGATGGTTACATCCTTCAGCGAGAACGATGCCCCCTCGTCGGTGGGGTGGAAAACCAACTCGCTGTAGCGGTTGCCGTTCCAGAGGATGGCTCCGTTGGCCAGTTCCACCCATTGGTCGCCCGTGGCCTGTTGGCCCTCCACCTCATACGGATGGTTGAGGGAGAAGGCTATCCGTTCGCCGCTGACGATGCCCACCGTGACGTTGGGCTCCTGTTGGTTGGTGGCCAAGGGGCTGGCCTCTGAGGTGCGTATGCTTGAGTTTGTTGGATGATGCTTCATGATCGTATGGGAAATGAGGATGCTGCATTCGTTTGGCCGAGCGCAGCCTATCTTATGCAAAGATAGTGCCAGTGAGCGCAATGAAAGCTTGCTTTCACATTGCCGAGCGCAGCCTATCTTATGCAAAGATACAACATAAAGTTGAAAATCGTTCATCGATAAAGTAAAAACCTATCCAAATGGCACGCCACAAGCCAGGCCGTCCACCCCAAGCCATTCTGCGCGTCGCTCCTTGTGCGCTCAGATTTGGTATATAAAAATAACAACAACCTATAGCGAAATCTACACACTTCTTTTCCACGAAACAAATATTTGGCGCAAATACGCGATTCTCGACGCATTTTTGCAAAATATTGATAATCAATATCTTATATTCATTGGTTGGTTTTTTCCGCTCCGCGTTCCACAGGATGGGGTGCGAAAGATGCCTTTTCGCAATGCGAAAGATGCCTTTTTACAACTCGATACCTACCAAACCGCGTTGCGAAACATGCCTTTCGGCAACTCGAAACACGCCCTTTCGCAACCGCGAGGCTCGTTAGCGCCGCCAAAAATCCATAAGAATCACATTTTCGTCTCCTAAAAGGCGCCATTTGGAGACACCTGTTTTTTCAGAATAAACCAAACAAATGGTCCTCATCGCAGCCATCCGCCATTCCTCCCCACCACCACCGCATGCCGCCCTCGTTCCGCGCAGGATAGCGCTTTTGGGGCCTCATGCCGATACGCCGAACAGTGGTGGCACCCCTCGCGTGCGCGAAGAAATAAGATTTTAGGGCACAATCGACACGCCTTTTTCAAAAAATTCGTATCTTTGCACAATATGAAGAAGAAATCGTTACTCGGCATGACGCTCGCCGAACTGAAAGACGTGGCCACCTCATTGGGAATGCCCGCTTTCACAGGAGGGCAGATGGCCAAATGGATATACGGAAACCATGTGCGCACCATCGACGAGATGACCAACATCTCGAAGGCCAACCGCGCACGCCTCGCTGAGAGTTACGAGGTGGGTTGCGCCGACCCCATCGACGCGCAGCACTCGAAAGACGGCACCATCAAGTATCTCTTCCCCGTGCAGACCACACGCCCCGACGACAGCCAGCCCGTGAAGTTTGTTGAGACGGTTTACATCCCCGACGACGACCGCGCCACGCTCTGCGTGTCGTGTGAGGTGGGATGTAAGATGAACTGCCTGTTCTGCCAAACCGGTAAGCAGGGCTTTGAGGGCTATCTCACCGCAGCCGACATACTTAACCAGATATACAGCCTGCCCGAGGTGGACAAGCTGACCAACGTGGTGTATATGGGCCAAGGCGAGCCGATGGACAACCTCGACAACGTGCTGCGCTCCACGGAGATCCTCACCGCCGACTACGGGTGGGCCTGGAGCCCCAAGCGCATCACCGTCAGTTCGGTGGGCATCAAGGACAAGCTCAAGCGGTTTATCGAGGAGAGCGATTGCCATGTGGCCATCAGTCTGCACGCACCCAACCACGAGTTGCGCGCTGAGCTCATGCCGGCCGAGAAAGGCATGCCCATCGAGGACATTGTGGAGCTGTTGCGCAACTACGACTTCGCCCATCAGCGCCGATTGTCGTTCGAGTATATCGTGTTTGGAGGAGTCAACGACACACCAGCCCACGCCCGTCAGATCGTTAAGCTGCTCAAGGGCCTCGACTGCCGCATCAACCTCATTCGTTTCCACCAGATACCCGACGTGCCCCTGCATGGCACCGACGAGCGGAAGATGGAGGAGCTGCGCGACTATCTGACGGCCCATGGCATATTCACCACCATACGCGCCTCGCGCGGACAAGACATCTTCGCCGCTTGCGGACTGCTCAGCACCTCGAAGAAGATTGGCGCCATCAGGCACAAGGAGGAGCGATGACAAGGGTAGCCGCCTGGCTGTTGGGTTGCTGGCTGCTCGTGGCCTGCACGGGTAGCAATGGCGTGTTGCCCCCTTCGGGCGGTAGGCTCTACGAGGTGTTGCTCGTGGGCGACCACGAAGGCCTGGTCAGGCAGATGCTCACGGCCGATGTGGAGGGACTGCCTCAGAGCGAGCCCTCGTTTGATGTGTCGGCTGTCGACAGCGCCCGGTTTGATGCCTCGCTGCGCCTCTCGCGCAACATTGTCATGGTGAACGTCGACCCCACTGTCTACACCAAGCCTCATGTGGGCTACGAGAAGAACGTGTGGGCCAAGCCCCAGATGGTGATTCGGGTAGGAGCGCCGTCGCTCAGCCAACTGAGGCGGAACGCGCCAGCCATCGCCTCGGCGTTGCGCGCCTTGCTCAATCGCGCCGAGATCAACAAGACGCTCGCCATGATGCGCCACAAACGAAACACCAAGGCCGAACAAGCCATCCGGCAGCGGTTTGGCATCGACCTCTGGATACCGGTCGACATGGTGGCCAGCAAGCAGGGCGACAACTTTGTGTGGCTGAGCAACAATGCCACGGCAGCGATGCAGAACATCGTGGTTTACCGGGTGCCGACCCTGTCGCCGACGGTTTCGGCCGCCAATGCCGAGGTGGCTCGCTTCGTGGCCCAGCGCAATGAGGTGCTCGGACAGGCCATCAAGGGCGAAACCGACTCTATGTGGATGACCACCGTGGAGCCGACGGTCGACAAGCGACTGGTGTTCAAAAACGCCGACGACCGCAGCCTTTGGCTGAATCAAAAGAGCCTGCAGCACGCTCCCATGACGATCTACCGAGGTCTGTGGGAAATGCGCGGCGACGACATGGGCGGGCCGTTTGTCAGTAGGGTTCTGCTGCCAATCGACTCGGCAAGGGCAACGAAAGCCGACGGGAAGGCCGTTGTGGTGGAAGGTTTCGTCTTTGCGCCAGGCCAGAAAAAGCGCAACGCCATGCACCGACTCGAGGCTGTGCTCTACACCCTGCGATGGAGCGAACCCTAAGAAAGCAAGCCCATCAAGGGCACCCAACCAGGAAAAGAAACAATTAACAAGAATATAAACATCAAGAATAACCCATAAATGGACAACAAGAAAATACGCGTGGCCATTACCCACGGCGACACCAATGGCATTGGATATGAACTCATCTTCAAGGCTTTCGAAGAGCCCGAGATGCTCGACATGTGCACACCTATTATATATGGGTCGCCCAAGATTGCCACATACCATGCCAAGGCACTCAGCATCAACAGCAATTTCACCATCATCAACAGCGCCGACGATGCGCAGGACGGCAAGGTCAACCTGCTGCCAGTGTTCGACGAGGAGGTGAAGGTGGAGTTTGGCGTGCCCTCGCAGGAGGCAAGCCGTGCGGCTGTGAAGGCGCTCGATAGGGCCATCACCGATTACAAGGACGGACTGTTCGACGTGTTGGTGACCTGTCCCATCAACAAGGACAACATGCACATCGACGGATTCGCGTTCCCAAACAGCGACAAGTTTATAGAGCAATGCATCAGTGAGGGGCAGAAAGCTCTCGATGTCATGGTGAACGGCGACCTGCGCGTGGCGCTCATGACCGACGAGGTGGCCCTGAAGGATGTGGCTTCTGCCATTACGCTGGAGGCTGTGACCTGTCGTATCAGAACGTTTGCCGAGACGCTGCGCCGCGATTTCCGCATCTCAAGTCCTCGCATCGCCGTGTTGGCGCTCAACCCGAACCATAGCGCTGCCCATCCTGGCAAGGAAGAGGCTGAGGCCATCATTCCCGCCATCAAGCAGGCGGGCGAGGAGGATATCTGTGTGTTTGGCCCATATCGCGCCGATGAGTTCTTTGGCAATGGCGACTTTGCCGCATTCGACGGCATCCTCGCCATGTATCACGACCAAGGCATAGCACCCTTCAACGCGCTGTTGCCGCAAGACAGCATCCACTACCTCGGCGGACTGCCGTTGGTGTGTGCGGCTTCTTGTCAGGGCACCGAGTATGCCATTGCGGGCAAGGGTGAGGCCGACGCCACCGCTTTCCGACATGCCATCTGGCAGGCCATCGACGCCTTCCGCGACCGCATCAACTATGATGAGCCCATGGCCCATCCGCTGCCCAAGCTCTATCATGAGCGCAAGGACGAGAGCGAGAAGGTGCGATTTGCCATCCCTAAGAAGCGCGAGGCTGGCGCCAAGGAACAGCATAAGTAAATGATGGGGGCAACGCAGGTTGCTCTGCATCAAGTGTTTACGAACATACTCAGCGAATGAAGAAAAAATATCAGAACGGTTTCTTCGTCTTCGGCTTGTTGGTGCTCATCGTCATGATAACCCAACTCGACTTCGCTCAGGTGTGGCAAGGACTTTGCCATGCGGGCTATTGGTTTGGGGCGGTTATCGGGTTGTGGGCCTTCCTCTACATCTTCAACACGGCTGCGTGGTATCTCATCATCAAGGGTGTGTGCAGTCAGCAGGTTGGCGGTGGAAAGGATGGTGGCGGCAAGGCTCCTAAGAAAATATCGTTCTTTTGGCTATATAAGGTTACCGTGTCGGGCTTTGCGCTCAACTATGCCACCCCGGGTGGTCTCATGGGAGGCGAACCCTACCGTATCATGGAACTGGCACCGAAGATTGGCACCGAAAGGGCCTCGTCGTCGGTCATCCTCTACGCCATGACCCACATTTTCAGCCACTTCTGGTTCTGGCTCGTGTCGGTGGTGCTCTTCCTCTGCACACAGCACATCAGCCTGTTTGAGGGGGTGCTCATGGCGGCCATCGCGGCCTTCTGCCTGCTTGGCATCTGGTTTTTCATTGCCGGATACCGCAAGGGACTGGCCAACAGAGTGATGAACCTCTTGAGGCATGTGCCGTTTGTGAAGAAATGGGCCAAGCCGTTTGTGGAGCGCCATCGGGAGCAACTCGACGATATCGACAAGCAAATAGCGGCGCTACACAGTCAGAACCCACACAACTTCATTGGGGCTGTGGCCCTGGAGTTGGGCTGCCGCATCTGCTCGGCGTTAGAGATATTCTTCGTCTTGCTGGTGCTCATGCCCAGTGTCAACTATCTCAACTGTATCTTGGTGCTCGCCTTTACGTCGCTCTTCGCCAACCTGCTGTTCTTCATGCCGTTGCAACTCGGAGGGCGCGAGGGCGGATTTCTCATGTCGACCACGTCGTTGGGAATCAGCGCCAGCGCAGGTATCTTCGTCGCGCTCATTGTACGCATGAGGGAACTGGTGTGGACTGGTATCGGCCTGTTGCTCATTAAGCTTGGAAAGAAAGAGAAAGAATAAAATGGCGCGCAATGTTGCAGATTTCTCGAAAAATATGTAATTTTGTCATCCAATGAATACGTCTGAACTGCAAAAAATAAAACAACGGTATAATATCGTGGGCAATAGCGATGGGCTCAACCGTGCCCTCGATGTGGCCTTGCAGGTGGCTCCCACCGACTTGAGCGTGCTCATCGTCGGAGAGAGTGGCGTGGGCAAGGAAATTGTGCCCAGGGTTATTCACGATAACTCGCCACGAAGGAGAGAACGATACTTTGCCATCAACTGTGGATCGATTCCTGAGGGAACCATCGACAGTGAGCTGTTCGGACACGAGAAGGGCGCCTTCACAGGAGCCGTGGGCGAAAGCGAAGGCTATTTTGGCGTGGCCAACAAGGGTACAATCTTCCTCGATGAGGTGGGTGAGTTGCCGATTGCTACGCAGGCCCGACTCTTGAGGGTGCTCGAAACGGGTGAGTATATCCGGGTGGGAGGCCAGGAAATTCGTAAGACCGATGTGCGCATCGTGGCCGCTACCAACGTAAACATGCGAAAAGCCATATCGGAAGGACGATTCCGCGAGGATCTCTATTACCGCTTGAACACCATTCCCATACAAATGCCGCCGTTGCGCGACAGGGGAGAGGACATCCTCTTGTTGTTTCGACTCTTCGCCATGCAGATGGCCGACAAGTATCGGTTGCCAAAGATCACGCTGACCGATGAGGCCAAGCGCATGATGCTGCAATATAAATGGCCGGGCAACGTCCGTCAGTTGAAGAACATCACGGAGCAGATGTCGGTGCTGAGCGAGAAACGGGAAATTGGGGCCGAAACCCTGAGACAATTCATTCCGCAAGACCCTGAAAGCATGGAGCTCACCACAGTGGGCCAGCCAGGCCAGCACTCTTACGAGAGCGAGAGAGAGATTCTCTATAAGATTCTCTATGAGTTGCGGGGAAACATTACCGACCTCAGGCGCGACATGATGAACCTGCGCAAGCAGTTGGATGAGTCGCGCAACTTGCAGGAGGCTGCCAGTAGCTTGCAAACGAGCATCATCAGCACAGGAAAGACGAACGTACCGATGGTGTCTCCACGCAAGAGTCCGATCGCCACGTACACACCATCGGCAGAGGACGCAGAGGCTGAGGAAATTGAAACCGAGCCGGAGAGCCTCAATCTCAACGACCTGGGGCGACAAATGGTGGAGAAAGCCCTTGAGCGAAACGATGGAAGCAGAAAGAAAGCCGCGCAGGAACTGGGTATTTCCGACCGTACGCTCTATCGACGAATCAAGCAATATGGCCTGGATAAGAAATAAATAACGAAGAAAGTGAAATGAAACGAATACTGTCATATCTTGCCATTGTAACGCTTGTGCTACTCACAGCGTGCAGCGTGAGCTATAAGTTCAATGGTGCCAGCATTGACTATACGACGACCAAGACCATACAAATTGCCGACTTCCCCATACGAAGCAGTTATGTGTGGGGTCCCATGGGGCCCATCTTCAACAACCAGCTGAAGGATGTCTTTGCCAATCACACACGCTTGCAACAGGTGAAACGTAATGGCGACCTGGTCATCGAGGGTGAGATTACGCAATATTCGCAACGCAACAAGTCGGTGTCGAGCGAGGGCTATTCGGCACAAACGGAACTCTCGATAACGGTTAACGTGAGGTTCACCAATAACAAGAACCACAACGAGGACTTCGAGAGAACGTTTACCGCATCGAAGAGCTATGAGACTACGAAGAGCCTGAACAGCGTGCAAGAGGAACTCGTGACGCAGATGTGTAAGGATCTCACGGACCAAATCTTCAACGCTACGGTAGCCAACTGGTAAGTCTTACAGATGCCCGCGGGTAACCTTGGGGCAGCCACTTGGTGCTCTTATAGCAGCCACCTAATAATCTTAGGGTAGCCAACGGGTGGTCTTATAGCAGCCAGTGGTCTGTCTATAGGAGGCTAACGAGTGGTCGATGGTGGCCAACTGGGAGCTAAACGTGGAGCAATCGACTCCTGAAAGACAACAAAAGCAAGGTGCATGGATGCCCCGTTGTGTTCAGAACGTGGGCTGTCGAGCATCTGGTGACAATAGAAACAAGGTAATAATTAATCCATTACAACAATAAAATATGGACATAGCGCAACTCATCAAACAGCCGGAACTGCTCGACCGCGAGACACTTTACGATCTCCGCAGTCTGTTGGCGCTGTATCCGTATTATCAAACAGCGCGCTTGTTATTGCTGCAAAACCTCTACTTGCTGCACGATCCCACCTTCGACGAGGAGCTGCGGAGAGCCGCCATCTACATTACCGACCGTAAGGTGATATTCAATCTGGTGGAGGCTGCTCACTACCAAATGAGGCATTCGGTAGCCAAGCCACAGGAAAACAAGCAGAAACCTACCTCCAATCGCACCATATCGCTCATCGATACCTTCCTCGAGTCAATACCTGAAGAGAAAGAGGAGGAGGAGAAAAAGCCCAAACGAAAGCCCACACCGGCCGACGCCGCTGTCGATTATGTGTCGTATCTGTTGGAGGTTGAGAACGAAGAGGATAGCAAAGCCGACAAGAAGGATGCACCACAACTGAAAGGCCAAGATTTGATAGATAATTTCATAAACAATGAAAGCGGAAAGATCAAATTGAAGGCCGATGTGGAATTTAAGCCCGAAGATGAGCAAACAGGCTCAAATGAAGGAAAAAACGGAGAAGAAAGCTATTTTACGGAGACGTTGGCAAAGATTTACATCAAACAAGGCCGATATGGTAAAGCACTTGAAATTATTCAGCGATTATATTTGAATTATCCGAAAAAAAATGCTTACTTTTCAGATCTAATTCGCTTTTTGGAAAAGTTGATA
>NZ_JAXVAE010000060.1:0-11866 GCF_037460745.1 Hallella sp.
ATCAAATATATAACTATAGTTAAGCGATTAATATCGCATCACTAGTATTTTGAAAATATGAACTTATAATTTGAAATTTGAGCATCCTAAAAGACTAAAGAAAGGGCCGTATCATTACTCAATACAGAGTTTGATACGACCCTTTTAAATATTATAGTTATAATCTGTAACTTTGAAGAGTAGTCATTTTAGTTTTGACACACCCTCTTGTAGGAATAGTAGGTATGTGGGTTGTGTTACTTCACAAACTTCTTGCCCCCCTTGATGTAAACACCATGCTGGGCGGGCTTCTCCACCTTGCGGCCAAAGAGGTCGTAGATGGCGGCGTTGGCGTTGGCGTCGTTGCTCGTTGTGGGAGTGCTGATGCCCGTTGCGAGATCGTCGTCGTCCACGTCGACCACGGTAAACACGTAGCTGTCCTTCAGGTCGGCGTCCACACGCTTAATCACCTTGTCGGTCGTGATGCCCCATTGCTGCGGTGCGGCGTTGGGCGTGACGCTCGTCATGGCCCATTTGCCACCCACCTCTCGCAAGATCACCGAGTTCCACTCCGAGTAGTAGGGGTTCTGGTTGATGCGTCCTTCCTCGTCGAGAAACTTGTTTTTGTTGAACGCAATCTTCCATCGGCCCGATGTGGCGTCGGTGGTGATGGTCCACTTCTGGTATTTCTGCCTCGTGACATCCTTTCCCTTGGCCTTGAAGGTGGGTCGGCTCAGGGCCGAGAGCGACGAGGTGGTGGTGAGATATTCGCCCTTGTCGTTCTTGATGTAATAGGTCTTTCCGCTTTCGATCACGGGATGCTTCACGTCGTTGCCCTTCACCGGCACAATCTCGAAGATGGCGTCGTTGATGTGGAGGATGGGGTTGTTGTCCTTGTCCTTGGCCAACGGCGTGTCGCGCTTGATGATGCGCGTCTTGTTGGCTCCCAGGAACTTGCGGCTCACCTTTGCGGTGGTTTGGATGGCATACTTGCCGTTTACGCGGTAGATGTCGTAGCTGTGCCATTCGGGGTCGTAGGGGTTTATTTCCTTGTTCTCCCAGAACTGTCCCTTCTCGTTGAGGTAACGGCCATCCTGCGTGTTGGCAATCTTGTAACGGCCCGTGTTGGGATCCACGCTGATGGTCCACTCGCACTTCTGCGGCTGGGTGTCGTCGATGGCGTCGGTCCAGATGGGCATGTCGCCCGTGCGGTCGGCCGAGGCGTTCTTGTTGTAAAGGTATTTGCCGTTGTACTTGATGTAGTAGTTGCCCGTTTCGAGCACCTGCACGGGGAAGTTCTCCCAACCCTCGGTGTACTTGCTCTTGTAGGCTATGACCAACTCGTTGAGCTGCTGCTTGAGGAAGGGCTCCACCTTCTGCGTTGCCACCACGGGCTTGGCGCTCTTGATGGTCCCTGAGAAGTTGCGCGAGATGAGCGCGTCCTCCTTGGTCAGAAGGTCTTGTATGTCGCGGTAGTCTTGCAGGAACTTCGCCGTGTCGCCACTGTCGATGAGGCCCCACATCTCCACGATCTTCTGTCCGCGCTGGCCCATGTATTTCATTTTCTGCAGCCACGGTGTGATCTCGGTGATGAGCGCGGGGTTGTAGGTGTCGGCCAGCAGCGCGTCGGCCGCTTCCACCATCAGGTCAAACTGGTCCTTCTGCTCGTCGAGCGTGCCGTTCACGTTGAACTTGGGGCTCTCGCCCTCGCGGCGCAGTCCGTGCACGGTCCATCCCAGGTCCACATTGTGCTCGCAGAACACGTGGAAAGCCTCGGCGTTGTTGGGCATCAGGTAACCGATGGCCCGCTCCCAGTTGGCCTCGGGGTTGTAGTCTTTCATGTTCCAGGCATAGTCGGCCACACCGTAGAGCGCCACCTTCGAGGCCTCGGCATACTCCATGGGGTTCGACGTGAAGGCCGTCATCTTGCCGCCAAAGGCGTTGTTGCCCTTGTCGTTGCCGTAGAATTTGCCCATGAGCATGTGTCCGATGCAATAATCGTTGACGGGATAGTTGAGCCAGATGAAGGGCGCCATGCCCCCCGTGGCGGTCTTGAAGAAATCGAGGTCGCCCTGGTTGATCATGTCGGCCACGCCGTCGCCCGTCCACATCACCTCAATGCCCTTGTGCAAGCCCTTGCCCAGTGCGCGCAGGTATTCGTCGTTCTTGTTCCACCCGGCATAGGCGGCGTTATACTTGGTGGGGCACATCGAGAGGCGGTTCAGGTCGTCGTGCTTCTCAATGAAGTTTTTCCAAACATAGTTGCACTCGGCCACCTGCAGGTTGGCGTCGGCGCCACCAAAGTCGTCGAAGAAGATGGAGAAGTTGCGTACGCCCAGCGAGTAGACGTGCTCCAGCTTGTTCACCACGGCCTTGAAGTCGCTCTCGCTGTTGGAGATGCTTCCGCCCGTGTGGATCGACCACACAAACGACACGTGGTTCTTCTTGGCGGCCTCGGCCAGGCCACGGATAATGGCGGCCTTGTCGGCGGGATAGTTCTCGCGCCACTTGGTGCGGTGGTAGGGGTCGTCCTTGGGACCGTAAACATAGATGTTCATCTTGTTCTTGCCGTAGAATTCAAACTGGCTCTTGCGGTCGGCGTCGCTCCACGGATTGCCGTAGAAACCCTCTATCACGCCACGCTGTGCGCAGGCGGGATAGTCGCTGATCTCCACCTCCATCACGTTGGGCTGTGCCAGTATTTGCAACAGGGTCTGCACGCCGTAGTAGGTGCCGGCGTCGTCGGCGCCAGCCACGATGATGCCGTTGGCGTCCACCTTGAGGTAATAGCCCTCAGCCGTTTCGGGAATGTTGGCCTCCACGGCGCTCACGGCCGCTTCGCCCTTCTTGCCCACCACCAGGCTGATGCCGTCGTCGGCCAGGGTGAGCTTCTCCTGCAGCAAGGCCACGGCGTAGGCGTCGGTGGTTTCGGCCTTGGTAAGGCTATACTTGGCGTTGGCCGACTCGAAGGCCTTCTCGCCCCAGCTAACCGATTGAGGCACAGGCGACACCTGTACCTGTTGCGCCCACGACGCCACTTGGACAAAGAATGAACAAAGCAGCAGCAAGCTAACTTTTTTCAGGTAATTCATCATGTTTTAGGATACTATTTAGGTTTAATTATAGGTAAATCGGTGTAAAGGTACAGACTTTTCAGCAAAAATGACCTATCGCAGCCCATATTTGTTGCTTTGCGCTACATAATTAATTAGCTTAGTATGGTAAATGGAGCGGGTTTCATTTCCTCAAATGGTCATGCCAGTCCATAATGCTTTTTGCGAGTAGATACACTCTTGTTCCCATGGTCTGAGGCCATCTGTCTTTAGGATTCGCGTCAAGACTTTCGGCCCGCTTAATGGCTTCTTCAATATGTGGGAGTAAACTATTCTTTTGAAGTCGCGTCTTTGTCTCATAGTTGTTACCACTTTAGTTGACGTATGGGCGCAAAGAACGGAATGGCTCCATAGCGTCCTAAGAGGTAGCCTTTTCGCACATCCTCCCGGGGCTTAAACTCGGCCAATGATGTGAGGTGGGATGCGCCATCCTTTCCTTTCTCAACAAACCACACCTCGTCGGCTCTGATAAGGTCGAGATTAAGCAGGTTGCACTCGTGGGTAGAGAAGATCAGTTGGGTGTCTCTTCCTGGTTGAAGCCCAGAGAAATAGCACTCAAGGATTTTTTGTGAGAGCATGGGGTGCATGCTGCGGTCTATCTCGTCAATGAGATAGTCTACTTCGTTTTGCCTCAAGTCTATGAGCATGGGTATGAAGTCAAGCAGCCGAATGCTTCCGTCCGACTCTTCGCTCAGATCAAATACCACCTCTGTGCCCGAAGAGAGGTTCTTGTGTATGGCCTTTTGCTTGTAAATCTCGTAGCCACCCTTTGCATTCACCTCAAACAGATACATTTCTCCTCCAACCGTGGCTGCCATGCTGTATGGCTTGCCGTTCTTTGCCCTGTCGAGTATGTTCTCAAGCAAATCGGTAGCGAGGTTCACGTCTTCCTTTCTTACCTTGTATAGGCGCACGTCTGAAATGCCGGTGTTGAAGTAGGCAAGGAGCGAGCGAGTTGTTTCTTGCAGCTCGTCATTGTCCTCTGTAAGGAAAGAAATTCCTTGCAGGCGTGTGCTTGGGAAGATTATTTTCAGTCCATCGGCAAACCATTCTTTTGCCATTCGTATGCTTTCAAGTCCCTTGCCGTTCCTGCGTACATACTCAGAAAGGAAACTGCTATCGGAGGGAGTGCCGTGGGCAATAAACTTCAGGAGCATGGACGTTTCCTCGTTGCCGTCAACCTTGCCAAAGGTAAACTCGTTGCCGTCGGATGTTACTTTTCGGGTGAACACTTCCTTGTCTGTGCGGCTGTTGATTTCAAACAACCATTCTTCCTTGATGCCGCCAACGGTGAACTCCATGCCATAGGCATAGCACTTCCCCTTCGCCTTGAATTCTAATTCGACCTTGGAGTTTTGCTCCGTGGTGTCGGCAAGTTTGAAAGGTTCCATCAAGCTTTTCGGAAAACCACCGTTGGCCATCTGTTGGAGCAAGGCGATGGCTTTGATGATATTGCTCTTGCCCGAAGCGTTGGCGCCATACACGATGCCAGCCTTTAGAACAGAAATGTCGTCACGCTTCTCGGCACGAGAAACATGAGAGGAATGAGCATTGCTCTTGCCTGCCACAAAGCTGATCTGTGTTTCCTCCTTGATGGAATAGATGTTTTCGAATGTAGCCCTAAGAATCATAGCAATGTTGTTTTCTGGTTGTTGTGCAAAGATAATCTTTTTCTTTGAAACGCAAATGTGTAATTGTCGAATACTTGCAAAAAATGCGCAGAATTAACATATACTATGCCCGTCGTGGCGGTTTGATGTCGGATTCTGCTTTGTTTTATCATTTCTCCTCTATGCTTTGTTGTCTCCGTATGCCACCAGGCCTTGCTCGTGGAAATATGAGATTTTGAAACAACAATGGATACAAAAACAACGTCCTTGATGAATAAGGACTGTGCTGGGTGAGCCAGTCTTCTGTGAGATACAGGATTCAAAGAGAGTTAGGATGCAGGCTCCGCCGCTCGGCTTTGCCGTGTCTGAGCGTAAATGCTGACGTGTACCTTTGTCGTTGTTTCCTTGGGAATTTTCGCAACAATCTATATGGCAATCTACACGTTTGTTTTCAAGGAAGACAATGTTGGGCGCAAATACGCTATTCTCAGCAAAGTTATGCAAATGCTTGGCGTTCAGCGCTTTGCGATTTATGGCTGCTCGTTGCTCGCTCCTCGCTTACATTACCCCTTGCCGTTAGGCATGTATCGCACGTCGAAAGATGGTCTTTCGTGGTGCGATAGCTGGCCTTTCGAAGCTCGAAAGATGCCCGATCGCAACGCCAAAGATGCCTTTCGGCAAGCGGATGTCTCGTTTTTGTCGCTCCGATGGCGCAAAAACGGCGATTTCGCTCGCTGGTTCGGTCAAAATCTCGACACAACTTTTTAACCAAATATCTTGAACCATGCTCGGCTTGGCCATGGAGGCGGAGGGATGCGAGGGTGAGGGGCGGAAAAAGAAAAATCCCTTGCAAATCAGCGATTTACAAGGGGTCGATAACTTTTTGGGAGTACCCAGACCCGGGCTCGAACCGGGATGCCTTGCGGCACTGGTGTTTGAGACCAGCGCGTCTACCTATTCCGCCATCTGGGCTTCTTCTTTAAAAGCGATGCAAAGGTACAATGTTTTTTCGATACGCCCAAACATTATGGCGTATTTTTTTTGAGATTTATGCAAAAACCTGTTGGCGCAGGGGTGCCGTGGCGGGCGCAAAGGCTGTAGGGCGACTACTTTTTTAGGCCATTTCTGTGTGATGGTATTGAATTATTTGTTACCTTTGCAGTCAAACGCGTTTTTGAAATGAAAGACATTTGCAGCATAGGGCACATTACCCGCGATAAGATCGTAACACCTAAGAACACCGTCTATATGGCCGGTGGCACCTCTTATTATATGTCGTATGGCATTAGTCGCCTCCCTGAGAAGGTTAGTTACCAACTGGTGACCAAGGTGGGCGAAGGCCAGATGGGCGAGGTGGAGAAGCTGCGCCAGGCGGGCGTGGACACCCTTTGCTATCCGAGTCGTCACACGGTGTATTTTGAGAACCGTTACGGCATCGACACCAACAACCGCACGCAGCGGGTGCTGGCCAAGGCCGACCCCTTCACCTTGGAGGAGATGCGCCCGTTGGAGGCCCGTGTGTTCCACTTAGGCAGCCTGCTGGCCGACGACTTCCCGCCCGAGGTGGTGAAATACCTGGCCACGAAGGGACTGGTGTCGATCGATGTGCAGGGCTACCTGCGCGAGGTGGTGGGCGAGGATGTGCGCGCCATTCCTTGGAAGCACCAAGAGGAGATTTTGGCGGCCACGAGCATCCTGAAGCTCAACGAGCACGAGATGGAGGTCATCACCAACTCGAAGGACCCTCGCACCGTGGCCCGCACGCTGGCCGACCAAGGTGTGAGGGAGGTGGTCATCACGTTGGGCAGCTATGGCTCGCTCATCTATGCCGACCGCCATTTCTATGAGATTCCCGCCTTCCAACCGCGCGAGGTGGTCGACGCCACGGGTTGTGGCGACACCTATTCCACGGGCTACCTCTATTGTCGGTTGCAGGGCATGGGCTACGCCGAGGCCGGTAGGTTCGCCGCCGCCATGTGCACCCTGAAGTTGGAGCACAATGGCCCGTTCGACGGCACGTTGGCCGACATAGAGCGCGTCATGCGCTAACCCTCCCCCGCAGGTTCAATGATTAGCGCTCAGACCGCGTCTGAGCGCTAAAAGGAAACCATTCGGGGTGAGAGAACGCTCAGACGCGGTCGCTCGGCTCTGCCGCTTTGGCTTACCCTTCGGCCGCCGAGCTAAACCTTCATCAGAAAGAACAACGAGATTTGTCGTAGACCCACTGACCGTAGGGAAGTAATTTCTCGAATTAACGAGACCCGGCGAAGCCCCACCGACCAAAAGGGAGGTAATTAGTGTAATCGTTCTACGATTACCAATTTGAACGAATTTAGCTAACGCAATTTGGAAAAATTCGAAAATTAGGGAAATTCGTTGTTACGCCGTCTGAGGCCAAATAAAACGATTCGTTGTTACGCCGTCTGAGGCTAAAAGAATTACCATTCGGGGTGAGATATTCACCCCATCACCTCATCCAGGGAGGCGTGTTGACTTTCCAGGAGCTGGTCGAGGTAACGACGCAAACGGTCTTTACCCACCTCCTCGAGTCCGTTGCCAAAGGTTACCAGATGGTCGGCCAGATGCACGGCGAGGTTCAGGTCGTGGGTGGAGAGCACAATGATCTTCCCCGTGTGGTGGGCCAGGCTACCCAAGAGCTGCAGGGTCTCCACCTTGCTGGGATAGTCGAGGAAGGCCGTAGGCTCGTCGAGGAGCACCACGGGTGTTTGCTGCGCCAATGCCTTGGCAATCATCATCTTCTGTCGCTCGCCATCGCTCAGCGTGCCTACCTGCCGCTGGGCCAGAGGGGTGAGGCCCGTCATGGCGAGCGCCTCGCCCACCATGCGGCGGTCGTCGTCGTTGAGGCGTCCGAAGAAGCCCGTGTAGGGCATGCGCCCCATGCCCACCAGTTGCTCCACGGTGAGGTTCTCCACCTCCACGCGGTCGGTGAGCACCACACCAATCCACCGCGACAGCTCGCGTCGTGAGAGTTCTGACAGCTGCCGTTCCACGCCGTCGGCTACGAGCGTCACCGTGCCCGCCAAGGGCGGTTGCACCCCCGCCAGTGTGCGCAGCAGGGTCGACTTGCCCATTCCGTTGGCACCCACGAGCGCCGTGAGGGTTCCGCCCTGCAAGCGGGCGGTGAGATGCGAGGCCACCACCCGGTGCTTGTAGCCCACCGACAAATCAGAGATGATCATTTCGTTCATGCTGCAAAGATACGGCTATCCCTCCAGATTATCATCATGTTGTGTGACAATATTGCACACGAACGTGACAAAAACGGCTACATCTGGCAGACGGGCATCCCACTGATGCCCTTGGCACGCTTGTTGCTTAAGGGCTTAGTGACAACCGAGGCTATACGATAAGCCAGATGAGCGGAGCGTGCTTTGCATGGCGTGAAGGGGTTCCCACGAAATGGATGTCGAAAAAGCCGAAGCTAACAAAAGATAATTATAACATGAAGTCCCGACCGGGCCGCAAGGCGAGGAGAGGACGACAAAACAAAACTGGAGGTAAATATTATGTTGTTAGTTCGTAGAAACAATGATTCTAATTGGTTGAACAATTGGTTTGACGACACACTCTTTGATGTCGACCTGATGCCGCAGACTAAAGCCACAGCGCCCGCTATCAATGTGCTTGAAACTCCCAAGGACTATAAGATGGAGATGGCCGTTCCCGGTTTGAGGAAAGAGTGGGTTCGCGTGAACATCAACAACGACGGACTGCTCCATGTGGCCATTGAGAACAAGATGGAGCACAAGGAGGAAGAGCGCGACAACAAGGAGGAGAAGCACGAGCGCTACTTGCGCCGCGAGTTTGGCTACAGCAACTATGAGCAGTGCTACACCCTGCCTGAGGATGTAGACCACGACCACATCACCGCAAGCGTAGCCGATGGCATCCTCACCATCACCGTTCCGAAGATCACTCCTGAGCAGGAGGCGAAGGTCATGAAGAACATCGAGGTGAAATAACATTCCCCTTCTGGCGAAGCGCTAAAGGCATTCGCCGAGTATAACACACATCAGCCCTGGTTTCCCACAAAGGAAGTCAGGGCTGATTCGTGTTCTATGCGTGGCGGGTGGGTAGAGTGGAAGCTGCCTCATGCCTTTTTGTTTCCAAAGTTATAAAAATAATTGAAGCATACCCCGTTTGCGCCAAGAAAATGGAAAAGAAACCCGATAATTGCCAAATGGCAACAAAAGTGGCGCAATGCTATGGCCTGTTGTGAAAGAAGAGCAAATAAGATGGCAACGTATTGGAACGCGATGGCAACGCATTGGAACAATATTTTTATCAAAATACCAAAAGAATGTGCTATCTTTGCCCACACCTAAATCAAACAATAACGTAATGAGGAATATTTGTTTTGCAGCAGCATTGTTGTTTTGCCTCCAGGTATATGGGGCAAAAGCAGAATCCATGGATTCTCAGACAACATACCTTAATTATAAGGTGGCGACAAGCAATGGGCAAGGTTCTCGAAGGTGCCCTGCTAACCTCGCTTTTCTGCCATCGACATGGATAGGCGATGGTGGCGCAGAGCGCTTAGCCCTGTCGGCCTATGCTTGAACCATTTGGAGTGAAGAAGCGTCGGCAAGTGTGTTTTTAGATGCCCTGTGGCCTCAATTACATAGAATTTAGATATGAGTAATGCTGAATATCCTTATAACCGACTATTGTTCAATTAGATATACGATGTAAGCCAAATGATGGATTTAGATACTCATCCTCAAGCAATGTGAGAATTTAGTTGTATTTTTGTAGCGATAAAACTTCTAAAAATGAGAAAAACGTTCTGTGCTCTTCTAACCGTTGCCTTGCTAACGATGGTCGCTTCATGTTACACGCATGATGACAGGATATCTATGGCTTTAGAAATGGTAGAAAACCAGAAGCCTGACAGCGCAATAACGATTCTCAACAGTATAAACCAAACCAAACTATCAGACCAAGAGTTAGCCATCTACTCGCTTGTTTACACAATGGCGCAGAACAAGGCGGGGCAGAATGTCGACCATGACTCCCTAATCAGAACAGCTTACAACTGGTATAAGGACAGGCCCAACGATTCGCTTTACGCTAAGTGCTTATACTACATGGGGCTGTATTATGCGCATAACGACAGTTCCGAAAAGGCGCTCAACCTGTTTGTCAAATGTCTTAAATATTCAAGACAACAAGGCGATACGCTGACTTATTGCCTCGGGCTCTTTCAAAGTTCGCGACTGTTAAGGCTGTACGATGCTGATAGGGCCATAGGATATGCGCGACAAGTGGTCGACATATATAATAAAGTGAATGTGTCGACTGCCAACAGGGTCTATTCATTGCTCAACTTAGCCGAATGCCTTACCTACAAGGAGAACACCCTCGAAGAGGTCATTGGCTTCACACGTAAAGCCATTTCCCTTGCCCAAACCATCAGAACCGACCAGGCGCCCCTCGCCGATGCTTATCAAGATCTTTCAGTGTTTTATAGCATGTATGGGGAAGAAGCCCATGTGCTGCAAGCGGCAAAAGCGTCTTACAACCTACGTGTGACCTACGATGTTTCGGCCCATTTGGCCTTGGCGCAAGCCTATTGCCAAGCCGACTCGTTAAGACAAGCAAAAGCATTGATCTCTCAAACTCCACGCGCATGTTACGAAGAATACGGAGGGCTCATCTATTCGCTCAGTAGGCAAATAGCCTTCTCCCAAAACGACATAAACAACGTTTACGCATACGCCGATTCCGCGGAGGCGTATCTGATAAAGAAGAATTCGGCCAACATGGCTTCCAAGGATAAGTATTACACGCTCATGTTGCAAAAGGAGGTGGCGCGAGCCAAAGATAACGAGGCTAATAGGCAACAAGTCACCTTGACAATCGTCATCTCTTTGTTTCTGATCGTTCTCATATCATTGGGCTGTGCCCTTTTGTATCAAAAAGCCAAGTTGGCTGAGAACGAACGAATAAGAAATCTCTCCCAAATACAATGGAAAGACAAGCAGTTGGCCTCCATCAGGCAATACCTGATCAAAAAGGTGGACATATCGAAGAAGGTAAACACGTTGAAAACGAAAAAGCCAAGGGCTTTCGCATTCTCAGACGACGATTGGCTTGAATTGGAGGCTTTTGTGAATAGCACCGACAATGATTTCATTGAGAGATTAAGAAGCGAGTTCCCTAAGCTAACAACCAAAGATATCCGCTTTCTTATGCTCATTCGAATCAAGGTGCCTGCCTCAACCATAGCCGCTCTGTATAGCATCGAGGAGAAGTCGGTCAGACAAAAGCTGTTCTTGATAAAGACAAAACTGGGACTGGAAGGTGCCGATATTTCGGCCAAAACATTTATAGAGAACTACTAACCAGCAACCCAATGGCATTTTTAGACAGAATAATCCTCTGATATCTCATACATCGCTGATAAACAAGATGTTGCGCATAGGCTCCAATATGTCTTTTTAGACATGAAACCTTTGCGCTTCATCTGATAATCGAATAACTTTGCACGTGAAATAATAACCAAAAACCGATATGAAAAGATTTTTTGTAATTTTCGTTTCAGCATTTTTTAATGTGTTTGCTACACCAGCAAAGCCTGTTATCCTGTACAAAGAAAGGGTCTGCCATTAAGGTCAAACACATTTGCCAGGCCATTCCCAATGGTAATTAGTAACGCCCAATGATTCATAGCAAGTTTTCACATATTGGTTTGCTTGCCTTCCTTACGTTGTCGTTTGCCTTGGTGGCTCTGTCTGCCAAGGCAGACGATACGAAACACAGTTTCTGTGGCCGTGTTATCGACAACTTCACGGAGGCGGGCATTGGTGGAGCGCGTGTCGTACTGACCGACATGCGTGGGGAGATCCTTTGCACCGACTCTACCTACTCGTTCTCTGAGGACGACTTGGCCTTCTCTCCCGACCTGGCGGGCGACATAGGAAACTTTATGTTGCCAGTGCCCCACAAGGGGAAATACCTGCTGAGGGTTGAGGCTGATGGCTACGCTCCCGACAGTCTATGGGTGAATTACCCATTAAACCGTCTGAAGGAAGTTTTCCTGCCACCAGTCCGCCTGAACAAGTTGCGCAGCCATGACTTGCGCGAGCTCCTGACTTCGTCACTCAAAAAACATGCATTTTATAACTTGCTGATAAACAATAT
>NZ_JAXVAE010000061.1:0-29479 GCF_037460745.1 Hallella sp.
TCGAAGGCGTGCTTCACGCAAGCGGTAGACCCTTGGCCGCCACTTGCCCCGAGCCCCCTTCGAGGTTTTTTTGCGTGGCGTAAGGGCGCCTTGGCGGCTTTCGCGAGATAATAGCTTCGTAGTGTGCATGCCGAAGTCTCACCCCCTTGTCGCGATGAAATGTGCGATAAGGGCGCTATGAAGATGCAAAACACCGATGAAATAGGTGAAAACAGAACCAATAACCTTCTAACAATCTTCCCTTTCGGTCTAACGATTCATTGGGTTAAAGGAAAAAAATGGCCTCATTGCCCTCGTTGAACAGTAGGTCGAGGATGGAGAGGTTGGGCTGGAAGCCGTGCTTCTGCTGATACACCTGATAGTAAGGAGTGGCTACGAACGAAGGGTCGGGCAACGGTTTCTTCGGGCGAATGGCATCGCGGAAGTCGTCGGCCTGTAGCTCGTCGGCGTCGGCATACTGGTCGGTAAGCTGCAGGTTGGGCCTGATGTCGAGCAATTCGCAGAGCTTGAGCGTGATGGCCAGGTTGAAATCGAACAGGTTGTCCCAACGCTGTTGGAAGAAAGGCTTGATGTCGTCGGCGTAATACTCGAAGAACGGACTCTCGCCATAGGCCGACTGCAAGGCGTTCCAATGCAGGTGGCGCCAGTTGCCATGGTCGCTTACGCGCATGTTGGCCATGGCGCACTTTGAGCTCTCTCCATGCCCCGTTGGCACCGTGAGTGCCTGTTGTCCCGCCTCCGTGGCGATAAGGCAACGGTTGCGGTAGGTCTGTTTCACGAAATGGTCGTGCCGCTCCAGCAGGCAAAGGCCGTAGCGGTTCAGCTTTTGGTACCATTGCACCGGCCCAAAATAAGTAGACGAAAGCAGGGCTACCGAATTGTTTGCAGCCTCGTGTTGTGCGATGGTCACCATGGCAGATGATAGAGTCTTGTGGCCTTTCCCTCCACCTGGTGCAAGTGCACCAAGACGCGGCTTTGGCCCGTGTTGACAAGATAGAGCTTACAGTTGCGGCATGTGCAGCGCCTGCAGCATCGGTATGGAATGCGATAAGTTGCGCTGTCTACCGTGATGGTATCGCCCGGCACGGCCTCTACAGCGCCAATAAGTCGTCCAGGCTGGTTGAAAACCATGAGGTCGCCTCGTTTGAACGCGGCATGCGACACCTTGTTCACCACCACACGGTCGCCCTTGTGGAGTGTCGGCGCGACATCCATAGGGACGGTGTAGATGGCGAAGGCGAAGGCGCGCACGGCCAATAGGATGACCGTGAAGGCGCCCAATGCTACGATAAACTTGGCGAGTTGCCTCATTTGATGTTGTCAACCCATCTGAAGAGCCTGCTCCAGCGTACGCCTTCGAAGCCCTTTCTGTCGGGATCTGAACTCCACCAGATGAAGATGGGTTTGCCAACGATGTGGTCCTCGGGCACGAAGCCCCAGTAGCGCGAGTCGGCAGAGTTGTGGCGGTTGTCGCCCATCATCCAGTAGTAGTCCATCTTGAAAGTATAACTATTGGCGATTTTGCCGTTGATGTAGATGTGTCCGTTCTTCACTTCGAGGTCGTTGCCCTCATAGATGCGTATCGGGCGCTCATAAACGGCGATGTTGTCCATGGTCAGGCGAATGCTCTTGCCCTTCTGCGGAATCCATACCGGACCATAGTTGTCGCGTGTCCATCCCGTCACGGCGTTGAGCGGATAGAGGTCGCCCACATACTGGTCGGTGTTCAGGCGAACACTTGCCACGAGGTCCTTGCGTGCGCTGAGCGCCTTGGCGGCCTTCTTGGTGAGCGGCAGGTAGCCGTTTTGGTTGAGGCTTGTCAGGTCCTCCATTGAGATGCCGAGGTCGTGCATGAAGTCGTCGGGCAGGTTGCCCTTGAGCTTCACGTAGTAGGTGTATTGCACATTGTCGGGCTCCTTGTTGGCCTTGCCGTTGAGATAGATGATGCGGTTCTTGATCTGCAACGTCTGTCCAGGCAGTCCCACGCATCGCTTCACATAGTTCTCGCGGCGATCGGTGGGTCGCGAGTCGATGGAACCGTAGGTGTTGGGGTTGTTGGCAATGTAGTTGCGGCCCAGGTTGTAGATCATCTTAAAGTAGTCGTACTGCTCCTGTCGGTTGAGGTTGGCAGGGTTGACCGCGTCGGCGAAGTTTTGCTCGTAGATCTGTTGGCCCAGGCTGTACACCATGCCGTAGTAGTCGAACGACTGGTAGGCCGGCTCTGTCACGATGGTGTCGCCGGCGGGATAGTTGAACACCACGATGTCGTTGAGCTGCACCTTTCCCAATCCCTTCATGCGTCGGTAGTCCCAATGGGGCCACTCAATGTAGCTCTTGGCCTGTATGAGGGGCAGGGTGTGCTGTGTCAGCGGCATGGTGAGCGGCGTCTGCGGGATGCGTGGTCCGTAGCTCACCTTCGAAACGAAGAGGTAGTCGCCCGTCAGCAGCGACTTCTCCAGTGAGCTCGAAGGGATGACATAGTTTTGGAAGAGGAAGAGGTTAATGAAGTAGACGGCCACCAGTGAGAACACGAGGGCGTCTACCCAACTCATGATGAAGCGCACAGGGCCTTCGGCAGTCTTCCACCACTGCCAGCGTATCTTCTTGGTGATGTAAACGTCGAAGAGCAGCAGGGCGCCGGCGAGCGTCAGCAGCCAGCCGGTGATGGAGCAGGGTTGCACCCATACAATGCACAATGCGTAGAGGAAGAGCACCACGGCCAACTTGGCCCATTGCTTCTTCATGTTGAGGTTTGCTTTTTCCTTGTCGATCATAGTAGTGTTGGGCTTGTGCGCTCCGTCGCCTTGCCATTGGGGTGTTGGGCGCCGTGTGAGCGGCGGCAGGCGTTTCAAGCCGTTCGGATGTTTGCGGAATGAATGTGTGTTCGTTAGGGGATGAGCGAGCTGAAGAGGTCGGTTGTGGTCAGCAGTCCCGTGTGGTTGGCCGTGTATTCGGCGGCCAGCACGGCTCCGAGGGCGAATCCCTGTCGTGAGTGGGCGCTGTGGCTGATGGTGATTTGGTCGGCCTCGCTGTTGTAGGTGATGGTGTGAATGCCGGGCACCTCGTCGTGGCGTACGCTGTTCACGAGCAGCTCGTTAGCCTTATGGTCGGTCGATCCATCCACATGTCCGTCGTCCCACGTGGTGACGCCTGCCTTCCAAGCGTCCTTGCGGTCGAGCAGGCCCACGATGTCTTCGGCCAGTGTGATGGCTGTTCCCGACGGTGCATCGAGCTTGTGAATGTGGTGTGTCTCCTCCATTTCCACGTCGTATTGTGGAAACTGGTTCATGATTTTAGCCAAATACTTGTTGACGGCGGCAAAGATGGCCACGCCAATCGAGAAGTTGGACGCCCAGAACAGCGTCTGCTTTCCGTCCTTTGTCAGGGCTTCCACGTCGTCCTTGTGGTCGGTCATCCATCCCGTCGATCCGCTCACCACCTTCACGTTGTGCTTAAAGGCCCTCAGGTAGTTGCTGTAGGCCGCTGTGGGGTTGGTAAACTCTATGGCCACATCGGCAGATGCGAAGGCCGGGCTGTCAAAGTCGTCTTGGTTGTCCACATCGATTTTGCAGACAATTTCATGGCCGCGGGCGATGGCGATTTGCTCAATCATGTGTCCCATCTTTCCGTAGCCGATCAGTGCAATCTTCATGTTCGTTTTTCCTTCGAATGGTTTGATTGTTGCAAAAGTACTTATTTTATACGAAAGTTGTTGTTTTTTTAATCGAAAGTTGCTGGTGGACAACCTTAAATAATTAAAAATAGGGTAATTTAACTATCTTGAAAACACATTTGCGTCAATCTTTTTTGTGGGATATTTGAAAAGGTGTACCTTTGCACTTTGAAACTATTGGTCCTCCCTATAAGGCTCAGTTAGAAAAGATTGTATATGAAATATCATCTCTTGCTGCCCTGTGTGGCAGCTTGCTCACTGCTTACTTCCTGTTTCAAGGAAGAGCCGCTGAATGCGGAATGCGACATCGAAGCGGTTTATTTCCACCTTGACGAGCCGTTGGGCACGTTCTACCAGTTGGGCGACACATTGCAAAAGGTGTTGTCCGACAATACGGATGTTGTGTTCAACGTCAGGCGCGAGCCGGCTGCCGACCTGTCGCTTGTGGAGCCACAGTTGGTGCTCACCCCGGGCGCCAGCGTGAAAAGCTCAGCCAGAACGGTCGACGAGGCCACCGGGACGGTGCGTTGGAACTACGTCGTTGGGTCGCAAGACAAGCAGTGGTCGAGGGCCTACACCGTCAGCATGGTGCCCACCTCGCGCACCGTAAGCGACACCGTGGCCTACGATTTCGAGAATTTTGAGCTTGAGCCGCAGAAGAAAAAGTATTATGTTTGGCACGACGAGCTCAACGATGGCCAGTGGGGCAACAACTGGGCCACGGGCAATGCGGGCTACCAGATGAGCATGGGCAAGGCCCCTGCCGACGAGTACCCATCGGTTCCTTTGGCCGATGGCTACGACGGCTATGGCGTAAAGCTCACCACGTTGAGCACAGGTCCGTTCGGTGCGGTGAGCAACATGCGCATCGCAGCGGGCAATTTCTTCCTTGGAAAGTTTGATGTGGCCAATGCGTTGACCGACGCCATGAAGGCCACCTGCATGGGAATACCCTTCGACCGCAAGCCATTGAAGTTGCAAGGCTATTACAAGTACACACCGGGCAAGGTGTTCCAGGACCGCAGCGGCAAGCCCGTGGAGAACCGAACCGACGCCGCCGACATCTATGCCGTGTTCTATCGCAATGAGGAAACGGTCACTACGAGCGACGGAAAGACCGAGACGCGCCCCGTGATGCTTCATGGCGAGGATACCAAGACCAATCCCAACATCGTGGCCATCGCCCAGGTGGCTTACGTGAAGCCCACCACCGAGTGGACGCTCTTCGACGTAACGTTCGACTACATGTCGGAGGTCAACCTCGAAACGCTCGTCAGCCGCGGTTACAACCTGGCCTTGGTGTTCTCCTCTTCGATCGACGGCCACCACTTCCAGGGCGCCATCGGCAGCCAGTTGTGCATCGACAAGGTGCGCGTGGTCTGCGAGAAGGAGGAGTAAGACCATCCCTTCCGCAACGGCTTACCTACCCAAACGATTCATTATCTCATAGCTAACGACTCATGATCAAAAAGATATTCATCCTCATAACCCTTGCCGCGGCAACCCTTCAGGCCAACGCCGACAATCTCATGAAAGGCTTGGTCGTCAAGACCCGACGTGGTTACAACATCGGTGGAACGGCTCCGCTGCCCATGCCGGCCAGCATACGCAGTCTCAACGACTACTCGTTCAAGGCCAACTGGAGCCTTGGCGTCGACGCCACCAAACCCCTCGACGACCGTTGGGGCGTGGCCGTGGGCCTGCGTTTCGAGGCCAAGGGCATGAAGATCGACGCCGATGTGAAAAACTATCACGAAGTGATGGTGCAGGGCGACCAAACGCTCGACGGCATGTTTACGGGCTCGGTGGTGACCGATGTCAGGCAGTGGATGTTCACGGTGCCTGTGCAAGCCTCGTTGAAAGTGTGCCATAACGTCGACCTCCGCTTCGGTCCTTACGTCTCGGTGCTTACCTCCAAGGGATTCTCGGGCTATGCCCACAATGGATATCTGAGGCAGGGCGACCCCACCGGACCCAAGGTGATCATTGGCGATACGCCCGGAACCATGGGCTATTACAACTTCTCCAGCGACATGCGTCGCTTCCAATGGGGCGTGGGTGTCGGTGCTGATTGGATATTCTGGCACAACTGGGGACTCTACGGCGAGGTCAACTGGGGCTTGAGCGGCTTGCACAAGAGCTCGTTCCACGTGCTCGACCAAACCCTTTATCCCATCTTCGGACAGGTGGGAGTGATATGGAAAGCAGGAAAGAAATCGAAAAAGAACAATAAGTAATCAGGTATTTATGAAGAAAATTTTTACTTTGTTAGTAGTAGCCATGACCGCTATGAGCAGCATGGCAGCCAACTACACCGACAGCCTCACCGTGACGGTGAATGGCCAAAGCGTTGAGCAACATGCCACCATCTCTGTGGACAAGGACCAGGATGGGCTCCTGACGTTCTCGCTTAACAACTTCATCTTGTCTATGGGTGGACAGGAAATGGGCATCGGCAACATCGTTATCGACAAGTTGCAGCCAATGGTCGCAGGCACCGACACATTGCTCGAGTGCTCACGTAACATTTATATCACCGAGGGCAACGACCCCAATGTGGATGTATGGGTGGGCCCGAATCTCCAGAAAGTGCCTATCAATTTCGTGGCAAAGCTGTCTCATGGCCGTGCCTATGCCAGCATCAGCATCTACATGGCAGCGATGCAGCAGAACATCGACGTGACGTTTGGCTCAGGCTATCAGATCCCCAACAGTGGTTTTGAGAACTATCACACTTATGCCTATGATATCGACGAGCCCCTGCGTTGGCACTCTTTCGCTACGGCAGGTGGTATGTGGGCGTATATAGTATGCCAGACAGCGCATACGTTCCAGTCGGAAGATGTTCGTCCTGGATCCACAGGAAGCAAAAGCCTTAGCTTGAAGGCCACTTCTATCTTTAATCTTATTGCCAATGGTACCGTTACCACGGGCCGTATGATAGCTGGTTCTATGTCTCCTTCAGACCCCCAAAACCATGCTGAGCTCGACATGAGCAACACTGAGGTTGACGGAAATGGCAACCCCTATTATATCAATATGGTGGGTCGTCCCGACTCGCTTGCCGTGTGGGTGAAGTTCTCACAGGCCAAGGCTAACAAGAAGCACCCTTATGCCACGGTGAGCGCCTACATCACCGATGGCACCCGTTTCCAGGATCCCCAGGACAAGACGTATGGCAATGTCATGGCCAAGGCCGTGAACAATACCATCGCCACCACGGGTGGTGAGTGGAAGCGCATCGTTGTGCCCTTCACCTATGTCAACGACTCTATCGACGGCAAGGCCATCCTGGTCACCATCTCTACCAACGCCGATCCGGGCCAAGGAAGCAATGGCGACGAGATCATCATCGACGATTTCGAGCTGATCTACGACGCTGAGCTCACAAACGTTACACTGGTGGGCGACGAGGTGAAGCCCGAGCTCAAGGGTAAGGGCGCGTTCTGCGTGGTTTCTTACAACAAGAACGAGGCCAACGAGAACATTGCCACCATCAAGGTCTACTCCGACGACCTGAAGACCCACTTCACCAAGACCTTCAATATGACTACCGCTGCTGGCATCGGCTCGGTGGAGGCCAACGGCGCCGTTCGCAAGATCTACAACGTGGGCGGACAGCTCGTAAACGACATGAAGGCCGGTCAGGTCTACATCGTCAAGGAAGGCGGTAAGACCTTCAAGGTGCTGAAGTAAGCCGTTAAGGCAACCCAATAAGCCGTGTGCCTGCTTCCCAAGGCGGGCACACCCATCAGGGAAAGTCCCGGTCGTCCACTATGGATGGCCGGGACTTTTGCGTGGTGGGCTATCCATGGCTTCGCGCAAGGTGGTGGGCATCGCCGTGGTGAACGAAATGATGCACGGAATGGGGCCTAAGGCTTAGAAAACTAAAGTTTCGGATTTAGTTTCAAACGGGCTGAATGATCGTTCAAACCGAATGCAATCAAGCATGCTTGAATTGCTGAGGTGCAGCCGATAATGCACGGGCTGAAAGCCCAATGAGCGCATAGCCCAGGGCAAGCGAAGCGACACCCTGGGTATTAATCGTATTTTCATTGGTGCGCCCTGGAAGGGCAAAAGCATTCATCCTTATGTGGATTTTGCTCAGTGACTGTGCCATATTTATTACGCTTTTGCTCTTTCAGAGCGTTAATGGGTATGTTGTTTGTATTCATACCCAGGGTGTCGCTTCGCTTGCCCTGGGCTATGTTCTTGTTGGGCTTTCAGCCCGCCCTTGACCCAGGGTGTCGCTTCGCTTTCCCTGGGCTATGCGCTTGTTGGGCTTTACCTTTCCGCTTCGCGCCGGTGACGGTAAGTTCAGCCCACTCTGCCTAAATCAGAAACTCCAATTAGAAAATCATCATTCTTGATGGTCGCTATCATTTTTGTTTGTATCTTTGCAACACAAATATAATAGAGAGATTGCACATGAGAAAACTGATCATGGCCGTGACCCTGTGGCTGGCAGCCATCGGGGCCGTAGCCCAAAACGACGACCATAATTTTGATGTGGCTAAGAACCTCGACATTCTGAACGCCATTTACAAGAACCTCGACATGATGTATGTGGACACGCTCAACCCCGACGAGGTGGTGGGCAACGCCATCAACTCGATGCTCCGAGGACTGGACCCTTACACCGTCTATTACCCCGAGGACAAGCAGAAGGACCTGAAGATGATGCTCACGGGCAAGTATGCGGGCATCGGAGCGCTCATCCGCTACAACTATAAGCTCGGGCGCGTCTGCATCGACGAGCCCTACGAGAACATGCCGGCCGCCGAGGTGGGACTGCGTAAGGGCGACATCATCCTCAGCATCGATGGCGAGGACATGACGAAGAAGAACAACGACTATGTGTCGGAGCACCTCAGGGGCGAGAGCGGCACCACGTTCGAACTGAAGATTCTACGTCCGTCGACCAAGAAGAACATGAAGTTCAAGGTGACGCGCCGCATCATCCAACTGCCCTCCATTCCCTATTATGGCATACAAGCCAATGGTTTCGGCTACCTGAACCTCTATTCCTTCACGGAGGGATGCGGCAAGGAGGTGCGCAATGCCATCATCGAGATGAAGAAAAACGGCATGAAGGGCCTCGTGCTCGACCTCCGCGGCAATGGCGGTGGCTCGGAGATGGAGGCCGTCAACGTGGTGAACTGCTTTGTGCCCAAAGGACAGCTCGTGGTGAGCAACCGTGGTAAGGTGAAGCGCATGAACCACGACTATAAGACCACCGTGGAGCCTGTCGACACCGTGATGCCCGTGGTGGTGCTGGTCAACGGCTCGTCGGCTTCGTCCTCCGAGATTACAAGCGGAGCGCTGCAAGACCTCGACCGCGCCGTGGTGATGGGAACCAAGACCTACGGTAAGGGCTTGGTGCAAACCATGGTGGACTTGCCCTATAACGCGCAGATGAAGCTCACAACCAACAAATACTACATCCCCAGTGGCCGTTGCATCCAGAAGGTGACCTATCGCCATGGCAACGGAGGCAGCGCCGAGGCGGTGGCCGACTCGGTCGTGGAAGGGTTCCACACCGCCAACGGCCGTCCGGTGAAGGGCGGTGGGGGCATTGAGCCCGAGGTGGAGGTGAAGCCCGACTCGCTGCCCAACATCACCTATTACCTCGCGGCCATGCGCGACTCCGACGAACTGGTGCATACCTTCGAGATCGACTACATTGCCAAGCATCCCACCATTGCCCCCGCAAGCGAGTTTGCGCTGACCGACGCCGATTACGAGGAGTTTAAGCAAAGGGTGCTCAACAGCCATTTTAAGTATGACGCCATGAGCGCCAAGTCGCTCGACGACCTCGAGAAGTTGGCTAAGTTTGAAGGCTATTACGACGATGCCAAGGCTGAGTTCGACGCCCTGAGGAAGAAGCTGAAGCCCAACCTGGCCAAAGACCTCGACTTCAATAAGGAGAGCATCTGCGAGATTCTCAACAACGACATCGTGGCCGCTTACTACTACCAGCGGGGTGCCGTGCAAAACACGCTGCGCACCGACAAGCAGGTGAAGGCCGCCTTTGACCTCTTGGCCGATACGGAGCGCTACCAGCAACTGCTGAAGCCGCAGCCCAAGGACAAGGCCAAGAACTAACCGTTGGTCCCCGCAGCCACCCATGGCGCCTCCTGGGTGGCGCCTGTCCACATACCGCCAAGGCCCCGAAGCCTCCATCGAGGAGCGCCCGGGGCCTTGGCGCGTTTTTGTCCCCAAATCGGCCTTATTATATAAGGCTCGATGGGGCGCCCATGGCACGCGGCGTAGATACACCATGATAAGGCTGTTGGCCCATATGGCTTTTGCCATCACTTGTGGTTGGATGGATTGGGAGCCATGAGGCGCTTTTAGGGGTTGGCGTCAAAAAGCGTAACAATCTATACTGCAAACTACACATTTCTTTTCCAAGACAAAAATATTTGGCCGAAATACGCGATTCTCGACGTGTTTTTGCAACATGCTTATAATCAAAATGTTGTGTTTTCTTGTCCACCTTCCGCCCTTCGAATTCCACCTCTCTCATCGCGATAGATGGCCTTTCACCATGCGAAACATGCCCGATCGCCATGCGAAACATGGCTGATCGAGGTGGGGTTAGGCATCTTTCGCAACTCGAAACATGCCCGATCGCCAGCGCCCGCCTTGTTTTCGCCGCTCGCTTTCCGTGAAAACGGCCATTTCGCGCGCTCGTTCACCCGAAATTGCGACACAACTTTTTCACCAAAAAACCTCACATCCTATGCGCCACCTACCAACTTGAGGCCTTCCCCAGCCGCACCTTCCCCATGGCCCTTGTTCTCCTATAGCACGGATGTCGCCGTGTGCGCGATTTCCTACGGCTTGCTTGACGGATGGTTGCGGAGCAGAAAGGAACTTAAATCTAAACAAATGTTAAATATAGAAAATCCCGTAACATTTAGGGATTACAGTCGTCGTACTCATGAAAACGGTAATAAACGAACATGGATTACAAGTACATCAACCAGTTGTTGGAGCGCTATTGGAAGTGCGAGACCTCTTTGGAAGAAGAGGATATCCTCCGTGCTTTCTTCAGCCAAGACAACATTCCCGCAGAGCTGGAACGCTACCAGCCGCTCTTTGCCTACGAGGCGAAGGAGCCGGTGAGCGATGTGCTGGGCAAGGACTTCGACGAGAAGATCTTGGCCATGGTCGAGGAGTCGCAGCCGGTAAAGGCCAAGGTCATCACTATGACGCAACGTCTCCGCCCGCTCTTCAAGGCAGCCGCCGTGGTGACCATCGTGCTCACGTTAGGCAATGCCATGCAGGTGCCGTTTGCCAAGCAGAACGCCGATCCTATCAGCAGCTACGACGGCTATAGCAAGCCCGAGCTCAACCACGGCACATCGGTGGCCATGAGCGATAGCGTGGTGCTCGACACCATGAAGCGCAGCTTGGCGGAGCCCACGGCAAAGATGGGCGACCCCATCATTAAATAAGATAATTTCTATGCTTTCTCTATAAAATCATGTTTAGTAAAACAAAATGAAACTGTGAAGTTTCAATTCTCTCAAATTTTTCATAACATACTAACGTTGAAAGGGACTGTAGCTCAGTGGTGAGTCGTACAGTCCCTTATTTTTTGCCTCCGCTCGTTAGCGGATGATTCGTTTTGTACCTAAAAGTTGCTTATGGGTTGCCCTAACGCTTGCAACGCGATGAGAAGATTGTTGTGACGTGCGATTAGGGCGGTTGCGGGCTGGCCCCGATGGGTTAGGGGTTCTTCTTGCTTACGCCAAAGTTGTCGAGCTTTTGGAATTGCGTCTTGATGGCTTGTCGGCCCCTGAAGATGTTTACCTTCACTTGTTCCTCGGGTATTCCCATGACCGTGGCAATCTCCTTGTAGGTCTTTCCCTCAAAGTCGCGCAGCTGGATGCAGCTTCGTTGCTTCTCAGGCAAACTGTCTACGAGGTGCCTCACAATGTCTATGCGGTTGTTTGTCGTGGCCTTGTCGAGGGGCGTTTGCTGCGTGTCGGCCGCATCGGTGCGCACGTTCTCGAGTGTCTCGTTGCGGTTATCGTGTCGCTTGATGCTGTCGAGCGCCAGGTTTCGGCAGATGGTGAAGCAGAAAGCCTCAATGTTGTCGATCGTGTCCCACTTGTCGCGCACGTTCCAAGCCTTGATGAGCGTTTCCTGCACAATATCCTCAGCCTCGGCGTTGCGCAGGGTGATGCGCAGCGCCAGGCGGTAGAGCTGGTTCTTCAGCGGTAGGATATCGTTTTGGAAACTGATTTTACTCATGTTCTTACTGGATGACGGTGCCCCCTTCTTGGCCGATGGCCGAGGCTTGTGTGATGATAACGCGGCCCACGCCAGCGCTTACTGCTGCCAAGGCGTTCTCCACCTTGGGCTTCATTCCGCCAGCGATGGTGCCGTCGGCGGTGAGACGGTCGAAGTCGGCGCGTGTGATGACAGGTATCACGCTGTTGTCGTCGGCGGGATCGCTGAGCACGCCAGGCTTCTCAAAACAGTAGACGAGCGTTACGTCGGCGTATGCGGCGAGCGCCTTGGCCGTCTCCGAGGCCATGGTGTCGGCGTTGGTGTTGAGCATGTGTCCCTGCCCGTCGTGGGTCAGGGGAGCGATGACCGGCACAATGCCTTGGTCGAGCCACGTCAGCAACAGGTCGCCCTTAACGTGGTCTACGTCGCCCACAAAGCCGTAGTCGATGCCGTTCTTCAATGGGCGTCGGTGACTGCGTATCACGTCGGCGTCGGCTCCTGTGAGTCCGAGGGCGTTGACGCCCCTTGCCTGCAGGCGCGCCACGATGTCCTTGTTGACCAAGCCTCCGTAGACCATGGTCACCACCTTGAGCATGTCGGCGTCGGTGATTCGTCGGCCGTCGACCATCTTACTCTCGATGCTGAGCGATGTGGCCACCTTCGTGGCGCGTCGTCCACCACCGTGAACAAGGATCTTCGGTCCGTCTACTTGTGCGAACTGGTCGAGCAGCTGGTTGAGCTGGCCCTCGTGCTCCACGATGGCTCCACCCACCTTGATGATGGTAATCTTTTTCATGTTGTGTGTTGTTTATGGTTGGCAAACGATGCGTTTGGCAAGCGTTTTATGGGGAGAGGCCCTCCGTCGAGGGCGCTCTCCGTGGTGTGTTTACTCCAGGTAGGTGTAGCCGTAGAGTCCTGAGCGGTAGTTGCTGAGGAACTCCTTGCCCTCGTCGAGCGAGAGCTTGCCTTGCTTGACGCTCTTCGTCACCCACTGCTCCAGCTGTCTGACGAGCTTCTTGGGGTTGTACTGCACATACTCGAGCACCTCCTCGACGGTTTCGCCATCGATGATTTGGTCGATGTTGTATGTGCCGTTCTTCACGCTGATATGGGCTGCCGTGGTGTCGCCGAAGAGGTTGTGCATGTCGCCCAGGATCTCCTGGTAGGCGCCCACGAGGAATACGCCGATGTAATAAGGCTCATCCTTGCGCAAGGCGTGTACGGGAAGCACGTTGGCCTGCGAGCCGTTGATGGCGAAGTTGGAGATCTTTCCGTCGCTGTCGCAGGTAATGTCCTGTATCGTGCAGTTGCGTGTGGGGCGCTCGTTAAGGCGCTCGATGGGCATGATGGGGAAGAGCTGGTCGATACCCCAGCAGTCGGGCAGGCTCTGGAAGAGCGAGAAGTTGCAGAAGTATTTGTCGGCCAGGAGCTTGTCGAGGCCACGCAACTCATCGGGCACGTGCTTCATGGTCTTGGCCATGGAGTCGATTTCGTGGCACACGCTCCAATACATGGCCTCCACCTCGGCGCGTGTCCTGAGGTCGACCATTCCGTGGGCGAACATGTCGAGACAGTCCTCGCGGATCTGGTCGGCGTCGTGCCAGTCCTCCAACATCGACTTGGGGTTGATGTTGCACCATATCTCGTAGAGGTCCTTCACCAACTTGTTGTCGGTCGATTTGGCCTCAAACTCCTCGGGCATCTCGGGCAGTGAGGCGGCGCCCAGCACGTCGAGCACCAGCACGGAGTGGTGGGCCGACAGCGACCGGCCGCTCTCAGTGATGATGTTGGGGTGGGGAATGCCGGTTCGGTTGGCAATGTCGACAAAGGCGTACACGCAGTCGTTGATATACTCCTGGATGGAATAGTTCACCGAGCTCTCCGAGTTGCTCGAGCGTGTGCCGTCGTAGTCGACACCCAGTCCGCCTCCGCAGTCCACAAACTCGATGTTGTAGCCCATCTTTCTGAGGTTGGCGTAATACTGTCCGGCCTCGGTGAGGGCGTTCTGTATGCGGCGAATCTTGGTGATTTGCGAGCCGATATGGAAGTGGATGAGTCGCACGCAGTCGTGCATACCCATGCTGTCGAGTTTGTTGAGCGCCTCAAGCAGTTCCGAGGGCGTCAGTCCAAACTTCGACGCGTCGCCACCGCTCTCGGCCCATTTGCCCGAGCCCGAGCTTGCGAGCTTGATGCGGATGCCGATGTTGGGGCGCACGTTGAGGCGTTCAGCGGTCTTGGCGATGATGTCGATCTCGTTGAGTTTCTCCACCACAATGAAGATGCGCTTGCCCAGTTTCTGCGCCAACATGGCCAGCTCGATGTAGCTCTCGTCCTTATATCCGTTGCAGATGATGAGCGAATCGCTCTTACACTGCACGGCGATGACAGCGTGGAGCTCGGGCTTTGATCCAGCCTCGAGGCCGAGGTTGAACTTCTTTCCGTGCGAGATGATCTCGTCGACGACGGGTTGCATCTGGTTGACCTTGATGGGGTAGATGATGTAATCCTCGCCCTTGTAGTCGTATTCCTTTCGCGCCTTGTCGTAGCACGATGCCATTTTCTCAATGCGATTGTCGAGGATGTCGGGGAAACGCAACAGCACGGGAGGCGTTACGTCGCGTAAAGCCAGCTCGTCGATCACGTCGCGCAGGTCGATCTGCGTGTTATCCTTGCAAGGAGTGACGTAGGCGTGTCCCTTCTCGTTGATTCCGAAATAGGACGTTCCCCATCCGTTGATATTGTAAAGCTCCTTAGAGTCCTCAATAGTCCATTTTTTCATTTATGCTATGCCCAATGTTTCTTTTAGTTTTGCTACTGATATTTTGATCTTCTCATAATTGTCCATCAAGGTCACATCCACCGTGTGTTTGGCCTTGCTGTAAAACGGTTCGCGCACCTGCAGTTGCTCCTCGATATAGGTCTTGACCTGCTCGGGAGTCTTGTTCAGGAGCAGGGGGCGCACCGTTTTGCCCATGCTCAGGTGTTTATGGAGCACCTCGGGAGTGCATTTCAGGTAGACCGTCTCGCCCTGCTGGTTGAGGTAGTCGATGTTATCGAAGAAACATGGGGTGCCTCCTCCGCAACTGACGACGATGTTTTCGAACTCGGCCACCTCGTGAAGCATATTGCGCTCGATGACTCGGAATCCATCCTCGCCTCGTTCGTCGAAGATTTGCTTCACTGTTTTGCGCATGCGGCTCTCGATGTACCAGTCGAGGTCGTAGAACGGCATGTTAAGGTCTTTGGCCAGTGCGCGCCCCACGGTGGTCTTGCCCGATCCCATGTAACCCATGAGTATGATGCGTGATGGTGTCATCGCTTAGCCCTCCTGGCCTTTGGTTCGGGTGCGGTCCTTACAATCTCCATGCACTCCTCGTAGCTCAACGCACCGCTGAGCGCCTGGTCTTGCAACTTCTTGTCGATATGGTAGTTCTTGCCGTCGTAGGCGATGTAGGGGCCGTAGCGACCTTTCATGAGCTCCAGTTTGGGGTCTTCGTCAAACTGCTTGATGTGCTTCTCCTGGTCGGCCTTGCGCTTCTGCTCTATTAGTGCGACGGCTGTTTCGAGGGTTACGGTGAGGGGATCCTCTGTGCGCGGCAGCGACACATACTTCTTCTCGTGCATGATGTAGGGTCCGAAGCGGCCTGCGCCGATCACCACCGGCGAGCCCTCGAAGTTGCCCACCTCGCGCGGAAGCTTGAAGAGCTCCAACGCCTCGTCGAGCGTGATGGTCTCGATGCTCTTGTCCTTGGGCAACTGGGCGAAGAGGGGTTTCTCCTTGTCCTCGGCCGTTCCAATCTGTGCCACAGGTCCGAAGCGGCCGATCTTCACGAACACAGGCTTGTTGGTTTTGGGGTCGATGCCCAGTTGGCGCTCGCCAGCCTTGTGCTCAGAGCGTGCGTTCATTACCTTCTCCACGTTGGGCTCAAACTTCTTGTCGAAGTTGATCATCATCTTCGTCCATTCCTCCTTGCCCTCGGCAATACGGTCGAACTGCTCCTCGACCTTGGCCGTGAAGTTGTAGTCCATGATGTCGGGGAAGTTTTGAAGCAGGAAGTCGTTTACCACGAAGCCGATGTCGGTAGGCAGCAGTTTGCCCTTCTCCGATCCGGCCATCTCGTGCTTGGTCTTCGAGGTGACGGCGCTGCCCTTCAGCGTGTCGATGGCGTAGGCGCGTTCCACACCCTTCTTGTCGCCCTTCTGCACGTATTCGCGCTGTTGAATGGTTGAGATGGTGGGCGCGTAGGTTGACGGGCGGCCGATGCCGAGCTCCTCGAGCTTGTGCACCAAACTGGCCTCGGTGTATCTCACGGGACCCATGGAGAAACGCTCGGTGGAGGTGATGTCGGCGCGCAGCAGTCGCTGTCCGGCCTTCATGGCGGGCAGGAGGTTGCCCTCGTCGTTATTGGTTGCCTCCTCGTCGGTCGACTCATGGTAGACCTTCAGGAATCCGTCGAAGCGAACCACCTCGCCGTTGGCCACAAACTGCTCCTCGGCGCCACTGATGTTGATGGTCACGGTGGTCTTCTCCACCTGGGCGTCGGCCATCTGCGATGCTGCCGTGCGCTTCCAGATGAGCTCGTAGAGACGACGCTCCTGGGCCGTTCCGGTGATGGTGGCCTCGTTCATGAAGGTGGGGCGGATGGCCTCATGGGCCTCCTGGGCACCCTTCGAGTGGGTGTGGTAGTTGCGGGGTTTGCTGTAATCGTCGCCGTAGAGCTTGCTGATCTCCTCCTTGCAGGCGTTGATGGCCAGTGAGGAGAGGTTCACGCTATCCGTACGCATGTACGTGATGCGTCCACTTTCATATAGGCGCTGCGCCACCATCATGGTCTGCGACACGGTGAAGCCGAGCTTGCGGGCCGCTTCCTGTTGCAGGGTGGAGGTGGTGAAGGGAGGCGCCGGCGAGCGTTTCAGGGGTTTCTTGGTGATGTTGTCGACGGTGAACAAGGCGTCCTTACACTGGTTGAGAAAAGCCACGGCCTCGTCGTGCTTGGCGAAACGGTGGTCGAGCTCGGCCTTCACCTCGCTCTGCGAACCATCGGCGTTGGTAAGGAGGAACAGGGCGTTTACGCGGTAGTAGGGCTCGCTCTTGAAAGCCTGAATCTCGCGCTCGCGGTCGACGATGAGTCGTACGGCCACGCTCTGCACGCGTCCGGCGGAGAGGGCGGGCTTCACCTTGCGCCACAATACGGGCGACACCTTGAAGCCCACGAGGCGGTCGAGCACGCGACGGGCCTGCTGCGCGTTCACCAGGTTCATATCGAGGTGGCGTGGGTTCTGGATGGCCTCCATGATGGCGGGCTTGGTGATTTCGTGGAACACGATGCGCGAGGTCTTCTCCTCGTCGAGTCCGAGCACTTCGCAAAGGTGCCAACTGATGGCTTCTCCTTCGCGGTCCTCATCGGATGCCAACCAAACAGTCTTGGCTGCTTTCGCGTTCTTCTTCAAATCGGCCACCACCTTGGTCTTCTCCTCAGGAATCTCGTAGGTGGGTTGAAGGGTCTTTTCGTCTATGCTGAGTTCTTTCTTCTTTAAATCTCGGATGTGTCCGTACGACGACATCACCTTGAAGTCTTTACCCAGAAATTTCTCGATGGTCTTTGCCTTTGCCGGGCTCTCGACGATCACTAAATTATCTTGCATACTAACAGGTATTGTTTTTTTCGGTTGGCAAAAGTAATTAAAACTTTTGTCTACACCTTATATTATAGAGATAAATTTTATTTTTTTAATAATCTTCGTGTTGACTGGGTAGAGGGCGTGGATTGATATGTTGCTGAAAAACAGCGACAAAAGCGTGAATTTGCGCTACGTTTTTTGCCTTTGGTGTCGCGGTTAATTGCCTGTGAGTCGCTTCTTCCAGAGGGGTGGCGTTGTGGTTGGGCGTACTTTGGGACTGCGTGGGGTGTGTGGGTTTGGGAATTTCTGTAGTATGGGTGTCTGCTTGTCGTTGGGGTTTGGAATGCGGTAGGATGGCTTCTTGCAGAATATTGCTGACAAACCAGGGAAAAGTGCGCCGCGGGCCATTCTGCCCAAACGACGGTACGTAACCGCGGTTAGGCAGGAACGGAAGCGTTGGAAAAGCGGTCGCCGTCAAATGATGATGACGCCCGATTTCCACTTTCCGGATCTTGATGAGCCCGTTTTCAGGCTCTTGTCATGCTCATCGGTAAGGAGGCGTGTTGGCTTGCTTGCCCCATGCCTCTTTTTGCCCATGGCGCTTGGAGGCTCGGATTATCCAAGTCTGATTATCAAAAATGGATAATTTGTTTTGGGTAATCAGAATGATTTGTTGTTGCACCCATGACCTTGGTCACCCTCTCCGACCCCCTCATGTCGCTCTGGTTGGACAAAAATATACGTTAAAATAGCCTCCAAAAGGAGATTTCTTGCATTTTTTATAAGAAGCGCTTGTGAGGATCGAATATTTTTCGTACCTTTGCATCGTTCAGTGGAATGAGGGGCTCCAAAGAGGGCTCCTCATTTTGTTTTATACAAAGCATAACGTATGATAGACAAAAACGTCGTTAAAAACTTAGTTGAGGAGTGGTTGGCAGACAAAGACTACTTCTTGGTTGATGTTACCGTCAGCCCCGATGACAAAATCACCGTGGAAATCGACCATGCCGATGGGGTGTGGATTGACGATTGCGCAAAGCTGAGCCAGTTTATCGAGGACCATCTCAGTCGCGATGAGGAGGATTATGAGCTCGAAGTGGGCTCAGCCGGACTGGGGCAGCCCTTCAAGGTGGAGCAGCAGTACATCAATTGCATTGGCGAGGACGTCGAAGTGATGGACGCCGACGGAAAGAAGGTGGCCGGAAAGCTTAAGAGCGTTGACGGACGCGACTTCGTGGTGTCGGTCAACGAAAAGGTGCAGGTGGAAGGAAAAAAGCGCCCCGTGAAGATGGACGTGGACCACGCATTCAACATGGATAATGTGAAATATACAAAATACTTAATTAGTTTCAAATAAAAACTATGGCTGTAAGAAAGAAAGACGACGAGCAGTTGTCGATGATCGATAGCTTCCGCGAGTTCAAGGATACCAAGAATATCGACAGAACCACACTCGTGAGCGTGCTGGAGGAGAGCTTCCGCAACGTCCTTGCGAAGATATATGGCAGTGACGAGAACATCGACGTGATCGTTAACCCCGACAAGGGCGACTTCGAGATCTACCGCAACCGTGTCGTTGTGGAGAACGGTGAGGTGGAAGACGACAACAAGCAGATCTGCCTGAGCGACGCACAGAAGATTGAGCCCGACTATGAGGTGGGCGAGGAAGTGTCGGAGCCGGTCGACTTCGCCAAGTTCGGACGCCGCGCCATCCTGACCCTGCGCCAGACGCTGGCGAGCAAGATCCTCGAGCTTGAGCACGACGCACTGTTCAACAAGTATAAGGATCGTGTGGGACAGATCATCTCAGCCGAGGTCTATCAGGTGTGGAAGCGCGAGGTGTTGCTCGTTGATGACGAGAACAACGAGCTGATCCTGCCCAAGAGCGAGCAGATTCCCGCCGACCAGTACCGCAAGGGCGAGACGGTGAGAGCCGTCATCGAGCGTGTGGACAACGAGAACAACAACCCGAAGATCATCCTTTCGCGCACCAGCGGTAAGTTCCTTGAGCATCTGCTTGAGCAGGAGGTGCCCGAGATTGCCGACGGCCTCATTGCCATCAAGGCGGTGGCTCGCATCCCCGGAGAGCGCGCCAAGGTGGCCGTGGAGAGCTTCGACGACCGTGTCGACCCCGTGGGCGCCTGCGTCGGTGTGCGTGGAAGCCGTGTGCACGGTATCGTGCGCGAGCTCTGCAACGAGAATATCGACGTGATCAACTGGACTGCCAACACGAAGCTGTTCATACAGCGCGCACTTAACCCCGCTAAGGTGTCGAGCATCGATCTCAACGAGGAGGACAAGAAGGCCGAGGTGTTCTTGGATCCCAGCGAGGTGAGCTTGGCCATCGGTCGTGGTGGACAGAACATCAAGTTGGCTTCTATGCTGACCGGCTACACCATCGACGTGTACCGTGTGGTCGACGGCAAGCAAGAGGCTGAGGTCGACGACGTTTACCTGGATCAGTTTAACGACGAGATCGACCAGTGGATCATCGACGCCATCAAGGGACTGGGTCTCACCACGGCCAAGGCTGTGCTCAACGCCCCCCGCGTGATGCTCGTCGAGAAGGCCGACCTCGAGGAGGAGACGGTCGATCATGTGATCGAGGTCCTGAAGAAGGAGTTCGAGTAATCCAACGGCTCTAAGACAAGAGCCGTCCCCTAATAAAAGGTGAAAAGCGTGGGGGAGGGCAGCACGCCTCCCCAGGCTTCCAAATAACAAGTCAAAAGAGATTATAAATATAATAAATAGAGTAAGGTGATGGAGCGAATGGCGTTTTACCTTTTTGCCACGAACCCCTCTCGCCTTTAAGAAAGGTTTTATGAGCATCAGATTAAACAAAGCACTACGTGAATTGAACATAGGACTTCAAACGGCAGTTGAATTCCTGGAAAAGAAAAGCGATCTGGGCGAGGTGAAGGCCGACGTGAGCTTCAAGCTCAACGATGCGCAGTATAAGGCGCTCGTTGAGGCTTTCAAGCAAGACGCAGCCGTGCTCTCAGCCGCCAAACAGCTTTTCCCTAAGAACAAGGAGAAAAAGCGTGAGACGGATTCCAAGCGGACAGAAACGCGCTCAAAGAGTGTGCTGGAGGGAACAAGCCACCAGCAGTACAAGCCATTGGGCAAAATTGACCTTGACAACCTGGGCAAGAAACCGGTCGGGGTCGGCTCTGCTGCTCCTGAGCCTGTTAAGAAAGAGGAGGCCAAGACTGCTGCCGTCAGTCGCGAGCCCGAGAAAGTCGTTGCCGAGAAGCCTGTGAGCGCAGCTCCGGAGAAGGTGGCCCCCAAGGCAGAGGCTCCCAAGGTGGAACCTGCCAAGAAGGCTGAGCCCGCCAAGGTGGTTAAGGCGGAGGAACCCGTGAAGAAGACGGAACCCGCCAAGCCCGCACAGCAGGCAGCTCCCGCTCCTGCCAAGCCCGCCGAGGCTCCGAAGGCCAACGTTGCGGCAAAGGCGACAAGTCAGAACAACGCCCAGAAGGAGGCTCCCAAACAGGAGGCTGCTCCGAAGAAGGCTGAGGAGAACGCTCAGCCCGCTCAGCAGGAGGAGAAATCGGGCGTGTTCCAGTTGAGCAGCGAGAGGAAGATTCTCAATACCCCCAAGGTGAACGTCTTGGGTAAGATTGACCTCTCGGCCATCAACCAAAGCACAAGACCCCGTAAGAAGTCGAAGGAGGAGCGCCGAAAGGAGCGTGAGGCCAAGGGACAGAACGGTGCCAACGCTGGAGACCGCAAGAAGCGTCAGCGCATCAACAAGGAGCGCGTGGACATCAACGCCGTCGGACAGCAGAACAACCGCAACGGAAACAACGGCGGCAACAACAATGCCGGCAACAACAATAACAATAAGAAGAGCAAGAAGAAGAACAACCGCAGCCAAAAGCCGCTTGAGGTGAACGAGGAGGATGTAGCACGTCAGGTAAAGGAGACGTTGGCTCGTCTGACCAGCAAGCAGAACAACAACAAGCGCGGTGCCAAGTATCGTAAGGAAAAGCGTGAAGCTGTGCAGGAGAAGCTCGACGCAGAGGCACGTAAGGAGCGCAAGGAGAGCAAGGTGTTGAAGCTCACCGAGTTCGTTACGGTGTCGGAGTTGGCTACCATGATGGATGTTTCCGTCAACCAGCTCATCGGCACACTGATGAGCATTGGCGTCATGGCCTCTATCAACCAGCGACTCGATGCGGAGACCATCAACCTCGTGGCTGATGAGTTCGGATTCCAAACGGAGTATGTCAGCGCCGAAGTGCAGGAGGCTGTTAGCGAGGAGGAGGACGATGAGAGCGATCTCGTGCCCCGAGCTCCGATCGTGACGGTCATGGGACACGTAGACCATGGTAAGACTTCGTTGCTCGACCATATCCGCAACACCAACGTGATCGCCGGTGAGGCCGGTGGTATCACACAGCATATTGGCGCTTATAGCGTTACAATGAAGAACGGACGAAAGGTGACGTTCCTCGATACTCCGGGTCACGAGGCCTTCACGGCCATGCGTGCTCGTGGTGCGCAGGTCACCGATATCGCCATCATCATCGTTGCTGCCGACGACTCGGTGATGCCTACCACCAAGGAGGCCATCGCCCACTGTCAGGCCGCTGGTGTGCCCATGGTGTTCGCCATCAACAAGATTGATAAGCCCGGAGCCAACCCCGATCGCATTCGCGAGGACTTGGCCAACATGAACCTGCTCGTGGAGGAGTGGGGTGGTAAATACCAGTGCCAGGAGATTAGCGCCAAGAAGGGCATCGGTGTCGACGACCTCATGGAAAAGGTGCTGCTCGAGGCCGACATGCTCGACCTCAAGGCCAACCCCAACCGCAAGGCTTCAGGTACCATCATTGAGTCGTCGCTCGACAAGGGACGCGGCTATGTTTCGACGGTTCTCGTAAGCAACGGTACGTTGAAGGTGGGCGACATCGTCCTCGCTGGTACCAGCTGGGGACGCGTCAAGGCCATGTTCAACGAGCGTAACCAACGCATCGACAACGTGGGACCCGCAGAGCCTGCCATCGTGCTTGGTCTTAATGGAGCACCGACCGCCGGTGACGCTTTCCACGTGATCGACACAGACCAGGAGGCTCGAGAGATAGCCAACAAGCGTGAGCAGCTGCAGCGTGAGCAGGGACTGCGTACACAGAAGCGCCTTACCTTGGGCGACATCTCACACCGCATTGCACGTGGCGAGTTCCATGAGCTCAATATCATCGTTAAGGGTGACGTTGACGGATCGGTGGAGGCTTTGTCCGACTCGTTCATCAAGCTGTCGACCGAGAAGGTGCAGGTCAATGTCATCAGCAAGGCCGTGGGTCAAATCTCGGAGAACGATGTTATGTTGGCAAGCGCTTCCGACGCTGTCATCGTGGGATTCCAGGTTCGTCCATCATCGGATGCACGCAAACTGGCCGACCGCGAGGGCGTGGAGATCAACACCTACTCGGTTATCTACGATGCCATCGACGACATCACGTCGGCCATGGTAGGCATGCTCGACAAGGTGAAGAAGGAGATTATTACCGCCCAGGTTGAGGTGAGACAGGTCTATAAGATATCGAAGGTTGGCGCTGTTGCCGGTGGTCTGGTTACCGAGGGTAAGGTGCACAACAAGGACAAGGCTCGTGTGGTTCGCGATGGTATCGTCGTTCACACCGCCCCCATTGCCGCCTTGAAGCGTTATAAGGACGATGTGAAGGAGGTTGTGACGGGTCTGGAGTGTGGTATCTCGCTTGTCAACTACAACGATATCCAAGCCGGCGATGTCCTGGAGACCTTCACTGAGATTGAGGTGGAGCAGAAACTGTAAGATCTAATAGCATAAGGCCTCTCCAAGCCTTTCCATGGCGGAGAGATGTGCGAGCGTTTGTCGAAACGCAATCGGTGTGCTGCAACAACGTTGGGGCGCAGCGATTGCATAACGGCGGGAGGCTTGTGGCGCATCGCTCTCTCCCTGGAAGATCTTGGGGAGGCCGTTCATCATCATATGAAGACAGAACGAAATAATGAGTTTGTCAAAGAGGTAGCCAATCAGAAGTATGAGTTTGGCTTTACCACGAACGTGGAGACCGATGTCATTCCGAAAGGATTGAACGAGGATATCGTCAGACTCATCTCTAAGAAAAAGGGTGAGCCCGACTGGCTTCTTGAGTTTCGTCTGAAGGCTTATCGCTTTTGGACAACCCTCTCCGAACCCAAATGGGGACATGTTCACGTTCCCCCTATCGATTATCAGGATATCTCTTTTTATGCCGATCCGTTGGCTAAGAAACCCAAGAACAAGGAGATCGACCCGGAACTCGAGAAAACTTTCGATAAGTTGGGCATTCCCTTGGAGGAACGTTTGGCGCTTAGTGGAACGGCAGTCGACGCCATCATGGACTCGGTGTCGGTGAAAACCACATTCAAGAAACAATTGGCCGAGAAGGGAGTCATCTTCTCGAGCATTGGCGAAGCCGTGAAAGACCATCCCGATTTGGTGCGTCAGTACCTCGGGTCGGTGGTTCCTTATCGTGACAATTATTCCGCCGCACTCAATTCGGCGGTGTTTAGCGATGGTAGTTTCGTCTATATCCCCAAGGGCGTTCGTTGTCCCATGGAGCTCAGTAGCTACTTCCGCATCAATGCGCGCAACACGGGTCAGTTTGAGCGTACGCTCATCATTGCAGATGACGACAGCTATGTGTCGTATTTGGAGGGCTGCACGGCACCTATGCGCGATGAGAATCAGTTGCACGCTGCTGTCGTTGAGATTGTTGTGATGAACAACGCTGAGGTGAAATACTCCACGGTTCAGAACTGGTATCCCGGCGACGAAAATGGTAAAGGTGGCGTGTTGAACCTTGTGACCAAGCGTGGCGACTGCCGCGGTGTCAACTCTAAGTTGTCGTGGACACAGGTGGAGACCGGATCGGCCATTACTTGGAAGTACCCCTCGTGTGTGCTTCGTGGCGACAATTCGCAGGCCGAATTCTATTCGGTTGCTGTCACCAACCATTTCCAGGAGGCCGATACGGGCACCAAGATGATTCACATGGGCAAGAACACCAAGTCGACCATCATCTCCAAGGGAATATCGGCGGGCCATTCGCAGAACAGCTATCGCGGTTTGGTTCGTGCCACATCCAATGCCGACAACGCCCGCAATTATAGCTCGTGCGACTCGTTGCTGCTGGGATCCGACTGTGGAGCCCACACCTTCCCATACATGGATATCCACAACGACACGGCCATCGTGGAGCATGAGGCCACCACGTCGAAGATTTCTGAGGACCAATTGTTCTACTGCAACCAACGTGGCATCCCCACCGAGGAGGCCGTCGGACTCATCGTCAACGGCTATGCCAAGGATGTGCTCAACAAGTTGCCTATGGAGTTTGCGGTGGAAGCCCAGAAACTCCTGAGCGTATCGCTCGAAGGAACGGTTGGATAAAAAATACTTGTAACGCCAACTCCATCCAGTGAAATGACCGAATGAACAAAGCGTCAATGAGGAACCCACTTGGAGCATCGCAAAGATTATGCGGCAACATCGCAAGGCTAATATGACAACATCGTATGAATAATGCGATCATAGCGTAAGGCTAATATGACAACATCGTATGAATGGTACGATCATAGCGTAAGGATAATACGACAACATGAAGCGTTTGGTAATGATATGTATGACATTCCTGTTGATGGGAAGCGTCTGTGTGTGGGCCCAGAGCGAAGACGACAACGGTCGTCGGTGGGCCATCGACGGCCAATTGGGCGGCAACATGATTCGCAATGCAGCGTCGACCGACGCCCTTGTGCCCCAGTATCGAATGGGGGCAACCTCCAATTCGGGCCTGATCACCAAGCTTCATATGGAGTATTACCTGCCCAAAGCGCCGTTCAGCCTGAAGGTGGGATATGAGCATGAGGAACTTCATTTTCTGAAGGGAGACGCCAGTTGCGACCTCAACCAACTGATGTTGGGAGGCCGTTGGTACCCTGCCCCGGCGCAATGGAAGATCTGTCCTTATGTGGGTGTCGATGTCTTGTATGCCTTTGGCGCCGATCGCGGACCGTTCGAAATGACGTCTTCCCTGTCGTGGAGCGCAAACGGACTGACGGAAAACACCTATTCCTATGCAGTCGAGGGCGTTGCCAAAGCTCCGAGGTTTAGTCTTGGTCCCGTTGTGGGAGCCGACATCTACCTGTTCTCAAGCGTCGCCTTGCAGTTGGAATATAGCTACCGGTTGGGCGTCGACGCTCCTTATCGAGCTCATTACACGGAGGAAGGCAGCAGTCGCACGACCGATTATCATGGACAATTGCACCGCCACGCGCTCTCCGTTGGCCTAAAACTGACGTTCCCCTTTCGGTGGACGTGCGACGATGGATATGGATTGTTAAATGGTTTATTAGATATTTTATAAATAAATTATGTTAGAGGTTAGAAACCTGCATGCCACCATTGCTGGCAAAGAAATATTGAAAGGCATCAATCTCACGATCAACGACGGCGAGATACATGCCATCATGGGCCCAAATGGCTCAGGAAAGTCAACGCTCTCGGCCGTGTTGACAGGCAACCCCCTGTATACCGTCACCGAGGGTAGCGTATTGTTCAACGGCAAGGACCTGCTGGCCATGAAGCCTGAGGACCGCGCTCGCGAGGGATTGTTCCTTTCGTTCCAATACCCCGTAGAGATTCCTGGAGTGTCGATGGTCAACTTTATGAAGGCCGCCGTCAACTCCAAGCGCAAGTATGAAGGCCTCGAACCGCTGAAGGCTGGCGACTTCATGAAGCTCATGCGTGAGAAGCGCGAGCTTGTGGAACTCGACAGTAAGTTGGCGCATCGCTCCGTGAACGAGGGATTCTCGGGCGGTGAGAAGAAGCGCAACGAGATCTTCCAGATGGCCATGCTCGAGCCGAAGCTCAGCATTCTCGATGAGACCGACTCGGGTCTTGATGTCGATGCCATGCGTATCGTTGCAGAAGGTGTCAACAAACTCTTCACTCCTGAGAAGTCGATCATCGTCATCACCCACTACGAGCGCTTGCTCGACATGATCAAGCCGCAGGTGGTTCACGTGCTCTACAACGGCCGCATCGTGCGCACCGAAGGTCCGTCCTTGGCCAAGGAGATCGAGAAGCGCGGCTACGACTGGATCAAGGAAGAAGCCGATAAGGAGTTTGGGAAGTAATTCTTTCCCGTTACATGAAGAAAAAGGAAACCCTTTTTACACAATGAGTAGCGAAAAACAATACATAGATTTATTTGAGGCGTCGAAAGCGTTGATCTGCAGCCATTCGGCCACGGCGCTCAATGCCGTGCGCGATCAGGCCTTTGACGACTTCAAGCGCCAGGGCTTTCCCTCGCGTAAGGTGGAGCGATATAAGTACACCGACATGGCTGAGCTTTTCGCCCCCGACTACGGTTTGAACCTTAGCAGGCTCGACATTCCGGTCGATCCCTATTCGGTCTTCAGTTGCGACGTGCCCAACCTCTCCACCTCACTTTATTTCGTGGTGAACGACACGTTCTATAAGAAGGTGCTCCCCAAGGCCTCTCTGCCCGAGGGGGTGGAGGTGATGAGCCTGCGTGAGGCCGCTGAGGTACATCCCGAACTGGTGGAAGGCCGTTACGCCCAACTGGCGAAGACTTCCGACGACGCCATTACCGCCCTCAACACCATGTTGGCTCAGGATGGCTTGTTCATCCATGTGCCCAAAGGTGTCAAGGTGGAGCGTGCCATCCAGGTGGTCAATATTCTCCGCGCCGATGTCGACTTGATGGTCAACCGCCGTGTGCTCATCGTTATGGATGAGGGCGCTGAGGCCCAGCTTCTCTTCTGCGACGACTCGGCCGACGACCGCAACTTCCTCTCCACACAGGTCATTGAGGCCTATGTGGGTGAGAATGCGAGTCTCGACCTCTACTGCTTGGAGGAGACCCACGAGAAGAACACACGTGTGAGCAACGTGTATGTTGAGCAGCAAGCCAACAGTCGCGTGAGCCATGATGTCATCACGCTTCATAACGGCACCACCCGCAACATGCTCAATCTCACCTTCAAGGGCGAAGGGGCTGAGTGTTGGTGCAACGGCTGTGTCATAGCCGACAAAGGCCAGCGTGTGGACAACAATACGCTCATCGACCATCAGGTGGGCCATTGCGACTCGCATGAGCTCTATAAATATGTGCTCGATGGACATGCCGTGGGTGCCTTCGCCGGTCGTGTGCTGGTGCGCCATGGAGCCCAAAAGACCACCTCGCAAGAGACCAACCAGAACCTCTGCATGACCAAGGCGGCGCGTATGTACACGCAGCCCATGCTTGAGATCTACGCCGACGACGTGAAGTGTGCGCACGGATCTACCGTGGGCCAGCTCAACGACGCGGCCCTCTTCTACATGCAGCAGCGTGGCATCGACCAGCATGAGGCCAAGATGCTCCTCGAACTGGCGTTTGTGGGCGAGGTCATCGATCAGATTAAGCTTGAGCCTTTGCGCGACCGACTGCACCAGTTGGTGGAGAAACGCTTCCGTGGCGAACTGGGTCGCTGCCAAGGATGCCGTCTGACCCGTCCGTTGGCTGATGGCGGTTGCAAGCGCTGATAACCCTTCTAAATCGTAAACAATGGAAACAGGATATAACATTCAGGACGTAAGGGCCGACTTCCCCATCCTCGCTCGCGAGGTTCATGGCAAGCCGCTCGTCTATCTCGACAATGGTGCCACCACGCAGAAACCGTTGTGTGTGCTCGACGCCATGCGCGATGAGTATCTCAATGTCAACGCCAATGTGCACCGCGGCGTCCACTACCTCAGTGTGCAGGCCACCGAGTTGCACGAGCAGGCCCGCGAAACCGTCAGGCGGTTTATCAATGCCCGCAGCGTCAGCGAGATTGTTTTCACCCGTGGCACCACCGAGGGCCTGAACCTGGTGGCCAGCACCTTTGGCGACGAGTTTCTGAAACCGGGCGACGAGGTTATCGTTTCCACCATGGAGCACCATAGCAACATCGTGCCTTGGCAGTTGCAAGCCCACAAGCGTGGCATCAAGTTGCGTGTCATTCCCATGACCGATGGTGGCGTGCTCGACTTGGAAGCCTACAAGGGCTTGTTCAATGAGAAGACACGTATGGTGAGTGTCATGCACGTGAGCAACGTGCTGGGCACGGTCAATCCTGTGAAGCAAATGATCGCCATTGCCCATGAGCACGATGTCCCCGTGATGGTCGACGGAGCCCAGAGCGCCCCTCATTTCGCCATCGACGTGCAAGATTTGGATTGCGATTTCTTTGTCTTTAGTGGTCACAAGATGTACGGCCCCACCGGCATTGGTGTGCTCTATGGCAAGGAGAGTTGGCTTGAGAAGTTGCCTCCTTATCAGGGCGGCGGCGAGATGATAGAGCATGTGAGTTTTGAGAAGACCACTTTCGAGCGCCCACCCCTTAAGTTTGAGGCCGGAACCCCCGACTATGTGGCTACCCACGGATTGGCCAAGGCCATCGAGTATATGGAGCACCTGGGTCTCGACAACATCGAACGCCATGAGCGCGAGCTCACCCGTTATGCCCTGAGCCAGTTGCGCGATATCCCCGGCATGCACATCTACGGTCATGCCGCTGACCTGTTGTCCGACGGCCAGGCCAACGACATGCAGGGCGACGCCGTGATCAGTTTCAACGTGGGCGACATCCACCACATGGACATGGGCACACTGCTCGACCAGTTGGGCATCGCCGTGCGCACGGGCCACCATTGCGCCCAGCCCCTTATGGACCGTCTCGGCGTGTTGGGCACCGTCAGGGCTTCGTTCGCCCTCTACAACACCCGCGAGGAGGTCGATGTTCTTGTGGCTGGCATTCGTCGTGTCAGTCAGATGTTCTAATCCCCAAAGTCTGTTTTCGGATACACATTATCCCAAATCGGTCATTAGGATTTCTCTGTGTCGTACGGCAAAGAGAAATCCT